>DASUMM010000026.1:0-3551 GCA_036277655.1 Burkholderiales bacterium
CGCGATTGCGGCGTTCGGTCTCACCGCGATCTCGGGCTTTCTGCTCGCGCATTCGTTCTGGATCGGCCTCGGCGGCGTCGTGTTCCTCGCATGGCTTGCTGGCAGAGCGCTCCTTGAAAAGCCGGTGGACCTGGCGGCGGATTCCAAAGCAGCGGCGGCGCCCGGCTCGCTCGCCGCGGCGTTTGCCTCCACGTTGAGCCTGACGCTTGCGAACCCGCCGACGATCCTCGCGTTCACCGCGATGTTCGCGGGGCTGGGGCTTGCTGCCGGAGCGAGCTACGCCTCGGCCGGCCTGCTCGTCGCCGGCGTGTTCCTCGGCTCCGCTGCCTGGTGGATCGTGCTCGTCGCCGGCGTCGCGGCGTTGCGCTCGCGCCTTTCGACGCGCTTGCTGCGCGGGATCAACGTCCTTTCGGGAGCGACGATCCTCGGCTTCGCCGTCTGGCAACTCGCGCTGCTTCTCCGGTAGCCACCAAACCTGCCGCTCGCACGCTTATGCGTTAGATTGGACGACGATGCACTGCGAGCTTGTCGTTCCCGCCCTCTTCGCCTCGCGCGAGATTCCGCGACTGCCCGCGCTCGAGTTGCTCGTTGCGCGCGGCCGCGCGACGCACGCCGATGCCGGTTCACTCGAGGAGTGGCTCGCCGAAGCGTTCTCGATCGAGGAGCAGCCGCTCGCCGCGGGCGCCCTCAGCGTGCATGCGACAAGCGAGGCAACCGATCGCGACACGAGCTGGAGCCGCGCCGATCCGGTCCACCTCCGTTTTGGCGCCGAGGGACCGATGCTCGTTCCTGCCACGGGCATGAAGATCGCGAAGGACGAGGCGGACCGGTTCCTCGCCTCCCTGAACGATCATTTCGGCGGGCGCGCCTCGTTCGTCGCGCCCGGAACGGGCGAGTGGTGCGTCCGAACCTCGTTTCAGGGCGAATTCGCAGGCGCAGCACCGGTCGATCTCGCAGGCCAGGCGGTCGATGCGCGTTTGCCCGGAGCGCGTCAGGCGGCATTCCTGAATGAAATCCAGATGGTGCTGCATGACCACCCCGCGAATCGCGACCGCGAAGCACGCGGCGCACCGGCGGTGAACAGCGTCTGGCTGTGGGGCTCGGGGAAGCTGCCAGCTTCCGCCGAGGGGCCATGGCATTCGATGACATCGAATGAGCCACTCGCCGAGGGCATCGCGAAGCTTGCAGGTATGCGCGCTCGAGGCCTGCCCGCAAATGGCGCCGAGTGGCTCGAGCGCGCGCCGGAGGAAGGACGACACCTCGTATTGCTCGATCAGCTGCGAGGCGCGCTCACGCTCGGCGGTGCCGAAGCGCATGCGGCGCTGGCGCGCGATCTCGACGCGGGATGGTTTACGCCGATCATGGAGGCGCTGCGCGCCGATCGCATCGGCATGGTGACGCTGCACGTGCCGGAGGCGGGCACCAGCTGGGAGACCACTCGCAGCGACCTGCGCAGGTTCTGGCGCCGCGTCCGGCCGCTGGCAGCGATGGCATGAAGCTCGTCACCCGCCCATACTCCCAGGCCGACTGCGACGCACTCACGCGGGCAGGGTTGCATCCGCTGCTTGCGCGCCTCCTCGCCGCGCGACGCATCCGCTCGGCCGCCGAGCTCGGAGCGCAGGCGGCGCAGCTCATTGCGCCCGGCGAGATGCAGAACATCGGCCTCGCCGCCCAATTGCTCGCCGACGCGATCGAGCGTGACCAGAAGATCCTCGTCATCGCCGACTACGATGCCGACGGTGCGACCGCCTGCGCCGTCGGCGTGCGCGCGCTGCGCAGCTTTGGCGCACGAGTCGATTACCTGGTACCGGACCGCTTCAAGCTCGGCTACGGCTTGTCGCCCGAGCTGGTCGACCTGGCTGCGACGCGCGCACCCGACTGGATCGTCACGGTCGACAACGGGATCGCGAGCGTCGAGGGTGTTGCGCGCGCCAGGGCACTCGGCATCCGCACGCTGATCACCGACCACCATCTTCCGGGCGATACGCTCCCGCAAGCCGATTGCATCGTCAACCCGAACCAGCCCGGCTGCGCTTTTCCTTCGAAAGCGATCGCCGGGGTCGGCGTGATGTTCTACGTGATGCTCGCCTTGCGAGCGGAGCTTCGGCGCCGCGGCAGGTTCGAAGGCAGCAGCGAGCCGAACCTTGGTGCGCTCACCGATCTGGTTGCACTCGGCACCATCGCCGACGTCGTGCCGCTCGATGCAAATAACCGGATCCTGGTGCAGCAAGGACTGAAGCGGCTGCGCAGCGGCCGCGGCAAGCCCGGACTGGTCGCATTGCTTCGCGTCGCCGGCCGGCATCCGGCCGAAGCCAGCTGCTTCGATCTCGGCTTCATCCTCGGGCCGCGCCTGAACGCCGCCGGAAGGCTGGCCGACATGAGCCTCGGCATCGAGTGCCTGCTCGCCGACGACGAAGCGACCGCGGCGAATTGCGCCCAGCAGCTCGATCGCCTGAACACCGAGCGCAGGAAGATCGAAAGCGGCATGCTCGAGGTCGCCGAGGCCGCGCTCGTCGCGATGCCGGTCCGTCAGGGTGCGGCGTTATCGCTGTTCGACCCGACGTGGCACCAGGGTGTGATCGGCATCCTTGCCTCGCGCATGCGCGAACGCGCACATCGTCCGACGATGTGCTTTGCACGCGCCGCAGGGAGCGAATTGCGCGGCTCCGGGCGCTCGATTCCGGGCCTGCACCTGCGCGATTGCCTCGACCTCGTCGCCAAGCGTGCGCCTGGCCTTCTGCTGCGCTTTGGCGGCCACGCGCAGGCGGCCGGCCTGACGATCCGCGAAAGCGACTTCGAGCGCTTCCGCGCACTCTTCGAGGAGACTGCCGCCGCGTTGCTGCCGCAGGAAAACCGCACGCGCATCGTCGAAACCGACGGCGAGCTGGAGGCCGCGTATCACTCGCTCGAAGTGGCGCAGATGCTCGAATCGAGCATCTGGGGACAGGGCTTTCCGCAGCCGCTTTTCTGCGACACGTTCCAGGTGGAGTCGCAGCGCGTGGTCGGCGAGCGCCACTTGAAGGTACGGCTTGCGAAGGAAGGCCGCCGGCTCGAAGCCATGCGCTTTGGCTCGCTCGAGCCGCTGCCGCCCGTCGTGCGCGCTGCCTACCGGATGTCAGTGCGCGAGTTCGATGGGCTGAAGAACGTGCAGATCGTGCTCGAGCACGTGGAAAGCTGAGCTAGCCGACCGGCACCGGCACATACAGCCGCGCTTCACCGCGCTGGAGCAGCAAGGTCACGTTCTTCTTCGCCTGGGTGGCGGCGCGCAATTCGGCGATGCTTGCTACCGGGTGCCCGTCGGCCGCCAGCACGATGTCGCCCTGCTGGATGCCGGCGCGCGCCGCCGCGCCCTCGACATTCTCCACCAGCAGCCCGCCTGCAAGCTTCGCGGCATCCTTTTCCTCCGGCGTCAGCGGGCGCACTGCGAGCGCAGAGCGTCGGGCGGCGTCCTGAGCGGCGTTCGCCGTCTTTGCGCTTTCGGTTTCGACTTCGGCTTCGTCGAGGATCGCCACCAGCTGGTGCGATTCCCCATTGCGCCAGATGCGAAATTC
>DASUMM010000027.1:0-2900 GCA_036277655.1 Burkholderiales bacterium
TCGAGCTGCGTCCTACCCTCGTCGGTGACGAGTGTCGGCCGGCCTTCGAGGACATAGACGAACTCGTCCTGCTTCAGGTGCGAATGCCGCAGCGCGGACATCGCTCCGGGGGCAAGGCGCGTGATGTTCACGCCGAAGTTCTTCAGGCCGAAGAGCTCGCCGAGCGCGCGGCGATCGCGCCCCTTCATGCGGGATGCGAACGGTTCCGGATAGAACGAAAGGACCTTGCGTGGAGGGGCGTCGGCCGCCCGCATGGCGATCGGAGTGTCGGTCATGCGCCGAATGGTACGGCAGGTTGGTGGGGGAGGAAAAAAACCCGGGCCGGCCGAAGCGGAGGAGGAGGGGCGCCCGGCGCGGCCCGAGCGTGCTGCTGGGCGATATTTTCGGACGCGAACCTTGCGGCAACCTTGCGTCGGCTTTTCGCAAAGCGAGCCTGTGCGTTGTCGCTTCCCCCAAGCGGGGGATCGCCGCCTGCATCGGGCGCCGACGCTATCATCGGCCCCTGTGCGAATCCTCATCGTTGAAGACGATACGTCGCTTGCCGCGGGATTGGCGCAGATCCTGCAGCGCGACGGGCACGCGGTCGATGTCGTCCGCACCGGCGAGCAGGCGGTGCTCGCGCCCTCCCTCGAGCAGTTCTCCCTGATGATCCTCGACATCGGCCTGCCGGGAATCGACGGGTTCGAGGTGCTGCGGCGCATGCGCGCGCACGGACACCAGATGCCGGTGCTCGTGCTCACGGCTCGCGACCAGCTGGAAGATCGCGTGCACGGCCTCGATCTCGGCGCCGACGACTACCTCGCCAAGCCGTTTGCAATGCCGGAGCTGGTCGCACGCGTGCGCGCGTTGCTGCGCCGCTCGCGCGCTCGCGTAGGCCCCAAGTTCTCGCATGGGCCGTTGATGCTCGATACCTCGGCGCGGCGGGCGTTTCTCGGCGGCCATCCGCTCGAGCTCGCGGCGCGCGAATGGGCGGTCCTCGAAGTGCTGCTCGCGCGCGTCGAGCGGATCGTATCGAAGGAATCGATCATCCAGGCGGTGGCGAGCTGGGGCGACGAGCTTTCGCCGAACGCGATCGAGGTGTACGTCTCGCGGCTGCGCGCCAAGCTCGAGCCGGCCGGAATCCGCATCCGCACGGTGCGCGGCTTCGGCTACATGCTGGAGGAATTCGAGGGGGCGGCGGACGCTCCTCCCGCCGCTTGAGCGCACGCCGCATGACCAGCCTCAGCCTGCGCGCGCGGTTGCTGCGCGTGCTGGTCCCGCCGGTGGCGGTGCTGCTCGGCATGGGCGCGATCGCCGCCTACTTTCTTTCGCTCGAGCCGGCGAACGACGCCTACGACCAGGCGCTCGTCGACGTCGGGCTCGCGCTCGGCGAGCTGGTGCGCTCTTCCGACGGCGGCTACACGTTCCACCTGCCGAGCGCTGCCGAGCGCGTGCTGCGCACTGACAAATACGACACGATCTACTACTCGGTGCGCGCGCCCGACGGATCGTCGCTTGCCGGCGAGACCGGCTTGCCCCCGGTCCCTGCCGGCAGCGCACCGGAAGACGGCGTCATCGCATACGACGGCAATTACCGCGGCCAGTCGGTCCGCCTGGTCGCGGTGTTCGTGCCGTGCGAGGGTCGAACTTGCACCATCCAGGTCGCCGAGACGACGCGCAAGCGCCGTGCGCTCTCGCGCGACATCGCGCTGACGAGTTTCGTGCCGGCGTTGCTGATCGCGCTTTCGGCGCTGCTCGCCGTCTGGTTCGGCATCAAGCGCGGGCTGGCGCCGCTCGAAGCGCTCTCGGCCGAGATTCACGCGCGCTCGGCGCGCGACTTGCGCCCGATCGATCCGGCCGACGCGCCGCGGGAAGCCAAGCCCCTCGTCGAGGGCCTGAACCACCTGCTGCAGCAGCTCGCCGAGGCCAATCGCAACCAGCAGCGCTTTCTCGCCAATGCCGCGCATCAATTGCGCACTCCGCTCGCCGGCCTGCAGGCGCATACCGAGCTTGCGCTGGCACAGCAGGCGGAAGGACCGGTTCGCGTCGAGCTGCAGCATGTGCACGAAGCGACGATCCGCACTGCGCGTCTGGCGGCGCAACTGCTTGCGCTCGCACGCGCCGAGCCGGGCGGCTTTCGCTCCGGGAAAGTGCTGCCGGTGCAGCTGCGGCAGATCGTGCAGCAATCCGCCGACGACTGGGTGCGTCGTGCGCTCGCGAGGGAAATCGACTTTGGCTTCGAGCTGGCCGATGCCGAGGTGACGGGCGACGAATTCCTGCTCGGCGAGGCGTATGCAAATCTCGCGCACAACGCGCTTGAATACACGCCGCGCGGCGGCAACGTCACCGCGCGCACCGGCTTGCGCGAATCGCGCGCATTCCTCGAAGTGGAGGACGACGGTCCGGGAATCTCCGCCGCCGAGCGCGAACGGGTGCTCGAGCGCTTCTACCGCGTCCCGGGCAGCCCCGGCTCCGGCAGCGGCCTCGGCCTCGCGGTCGTGCGGGAGATTGCGCTTGCGCACGACGCCGAGCTGCGGATCGAAAGCGGCGCCGCGGGCCGCGGCTGCCGCGCTACGCTGCTATTTGCGGCGAAAGCGTGACGCTGAAGCAGTTCCCGGAGCAGCGCGCCTCGCCGCCATGGCGGCGCGCGATCTGGCGCACCAGCGCAAGCCCAAGGCCTGCGCCTTCGCTCGCGCCGGCGCGGCGGTAGAAGGGCTCGAACACCTTCTCGCGCTCGTGCTCGGGCACGCCGATGCCATGGTCGCAGACGCGCAGCTCGGCGGCGCGGCCGGTGCTGGACACGCGCAACTCGATCGGCGGTGCGCCGTGGCGGCGCGCATTTTCGAGCAGGTTGCGGACCATCCGCCGCAGCAGCCTTGCGTCGCCGTGCACGGTGACCGGCTGGCCATCGAGCTCGGCTT
>DASUMM010000028.1:0-2665 GCA_036277655.1 Burkholderiales bacterium
GCCGGGAGCTGCTCGGCGATGACGCTGCGGCAGGTGGCGCACATGCAGGCGCGCCATCCCTCGATCGCGCTCGCGGCCGACGACGCAGCCGATGCGGATGCGCTCGCCGAACGGGCGTTTGCCGCGGCGCGCGCGCATATCGATGCCGGGCGCGACGTGCTCGTCTACTCGAGCGCGCCGCCCGAGGCCGTCGCGGAGTTGCAGCGCCGCCATGGCAAGGAACGCATCGCGCAGCGCATCGAGGCGGGTTTCGCCGGGCTGGCGAAGCGGCTGGTCGCGCACGGCGTGCGGCGCCTGGTGGTGGCCGGCGGCGAAACGTCGGGCGCAGTCGTCTCGGCGCTCGGTGTGCGAGCCCTCGCGATCGGCCCGCAGATCGACCCCGGCGTGCCCGCCACGCTGGCGCTCGGCGAGCCGCAGCTCGCTCTCGTGCTGAAGTCGGGCAACTTCGGCTCGGAAGACTTCTTCTCCAAGGCCCTGGAGGCTCTGCGATGACGGAAACCCGCCTGCGCGAGGAGCTTGCGCTGCTCGGCCGCTCGATGTTCGAACGCGGGCTCACGCACGGCTCCACCGGCAACCTGAGCGCCAAGCTGGACGACGGGTGGCTGCTCACGCCCACCGGATCGAATCTGGGCCGCCTCGATCCCGCGCGGCTCTCGAAGCTCGACTGGAGCGGGCGCCTCGTATCCGGCGATTCGCCGTCGAAAGAGTCGTTCCTTCACCTGGCGATGTACCAGGAGCGCGAGCGCAACGCCGCGGTCATTCACCTGCACGCGACCCATTCGGTCGCCGTCTCGGTGCTCGAGGAAGTCGATCCGGCGGACGTGCTGCCGCCGCTGACCGCCTACTACGTGATGCGCATCGGCACGCTGCCGCTCGTCCCGTACTACCCGCCGGGCGACCTGGGCCTTGCCGACGCGGTACGCGGGTTCGCAGGCAGACACCACGCGGTGCTGCTCGCCAATCACGGGCCGGTGGTGGCGGGGACGAGCCTTGCGGCGGCCGCCGACGCCGCCGAGGAGCTGGAAGCGACCGCGAAGCTCTACCTCCTGCTGCGCGGCGCGAAGGTACGGACCTTGACCGAGGCGCAGCGGCGGGCGCTCCTGCCGAAGTAGCCGGTTCGCCGCAGCGAGCGCCGGCCCGCCGCGGGCTGCGATACGCTTCCGGCACCGGCGAAATCGATGCAGGGATCCTGGTCGACAATGTCGAGCGACTCCTGCAACGCAATTCATAGATCACGAGGCCGTCATGGCAGGTTTTTTCCCCGGTTTCACCAGGCAGCGCATCGCAATCGGTAAGGTCTCGCTGAACGTCGTCCACGGCGGCCGCGGTGAGCCGGTTCTTCTGCTGCATGGCTATCCGCAGACGCATGTTCTCTGGCACAAGGTCGCGCCGGCGATCGCGGAGCGGTTCACGGTCGTGGCGCCCGACCTGCGGGGCTATGGCGACAGCGACAAGCCGGAAGCCGCTGCCGACGATCACGCGGTGTATTGCAAGCGGACGACCGCGAATGATGTCGTCGGGCTGATGGATGAGCTCGGGCACCAGCGCTGGCACGTCGTCGGACATGATCGAGGCGCGCGCGTTGCGCATCGCATGGCGCTCGACCATCCGGATCGCGTTCGCAGCTTCGTTTCGCTCGACGTCGTGGCATCGCAGGCCGCGTTCGACAACATGGATGCGCAGCTCTCGTATGCCTGGTTTCACTGGCACCTGATGCGACAGCCCTATCCGCTTCCCGAGACGCTGATCGGCAACAGCGCCCGTTTCTATCTCGACTTCCTGATGGAGCGCTGGTGCGCGACCGCCGGCGCGGTCACGCCCGAAGCATATGCCGAGTACGCGCGCTGCTTCTGCCAGCCGGAAACCATTCGCGCGACCTGCGCGGAATATCGGTCGGTCGAGCTGGATCTACTGCACGATGAAGCCGACCGCGGCCGCAAGCTACAGTGCCCGATGCTCGTCCTCTGGGGAGCGAACACGAAGAAGCGACCGGGATGGCAGACCGGCAAGCGCCTGGACATGCTCGCCACATGGAAAGAGCGCGCTTCGAACGTCCAGGGGCGAGGCCTGGATTGCGGGCATTTCATTCCCGAGGAGAAGCCGCAGGAACTCGTAAA
Source organism: Burkholderiales bacterium (assembly GCA_036277655.1). Taxonomy (GTDB): domain Bacteria; phylum Pseudomonadota; class Gammaproteobacteria; order Burkholderiales; family SG8-39; genus 2-02-FULL-66-14. The sequence goes on from DASUMM010000028.1 coordinate 2,118, forward strand.
CGAGTTGCTTTCGTTCTGGAAAGGCAGCTGACGATGGCCGGACGCCTTCAGGGCAAGACGGCCATCGTCACCGGCGCCGGATCGATCGGCCCGGGATGGGGAAACGGCAAGGCGACCGCAGTACTCTACGCGCGCGAAGGTGCGCGCATCCTCGCCGTCGATCTCAATCCGGAAGCCGCCCGGGAGACGCACAGCCTGATCCGGGCCGAAGGAGGGACTGCGGAGTGGATCGAAGCGGACGTCAGCCGCTCTGCCGACGTGCAGGCGGTCGTGCGCCGTTGCATCGAGCTCTATGGTGCGATCGACATTCTCCATAACAATGTCGGAATCGTCGAAGTCGGTGGTCCAGTCGAGATCTCGGAAGAGAACTGGGACCGCTTAATGGCGGTCAACGTGAAGAGCGTCTACCTGACGTGCAAGTACGCGATCCCGCACATGCTCGCCGCCGGCAAAGGCTCGATCGTCAACTTTGGCTCGATCAGTTGGATGATCCTGGTGGGCGATCTCAGCGCCTACACCGCAAGCAAGGCGGCGATGCACGGCCTGTC
>DASUMM010000029.1:0-6963 GCA_036277655.1 Burkholderiales bacterium
CTGCCGAGGCTTCGCCGTTCGCCTGCCGGGCTCCTTTCGCCGTCGCCTCGCTCATCCTGCGTTTCCTCTCTGCGGCGCGCGCTCTTCCAGCCGGGCACGCAACTCGCGCACCGTCTCCTGCAGCACCGCCGCTTCCGCGCGATACCGGTTGCGCAGCTCGTCCAGCTCCTGCGCGTGCACGATCTTCGAGCGCTCGAGCTCCGAGCGCAGCGCAGCACCGGTCGCACGCAGCTCCGCAATTTCCTCGCGCGCATTCATGACCGCTTCGCGCACCTTCGGCTCGGCCTCGTGGCGCGCGTACTCGAGCGCGAAATGCGTCTCGGCGAGCGCAGATTTCAGCTGGCGGATCTCCGCCTGCGCAACCGAGACCGCGCCGCGCACCGCGTCCTCCCGGTGCGCCCGCTCGTCTTCCAGGTCTGCGCGCAGCGTCGCTACGAGCGAGCGCAACTGCGTCATCTCGGCGCTTACCGTCGATCCGGCGTGCGTCTGCGCGAGCTCTGCGCGCCGGTGCGCGTCTTCCAGCTCCAGGCGCAGCGCAGCGATGGTGCTTTTCAGCTCGCGGTTCTCCGCCAGTGCGGAGGCTGCAGCGTCAACGGCCATCAGCACGAGGCCATCAGGGCTCGCGCGAATGCCTCGCGGTCGGCGACCAGCGTCGTCACCACCATCGAGACGTTCGAGAACGAGCCATCGCGCTGGATGCGCGCCGTGGCCAGCGGACCTGCCGTGCCGCGCACGATCACTTCCATGCCGGAATCGCCATGCGTGCGCTCTTCGGCCCCGGCGCCGCGTGCCCGGGCGTTGCGAGCGATGCAGATCGCTGCAGTGTACGGCGTGGCGGCGAGGCGATACGAGAATTGCGGCGGTTGCGCTTCCGGCCGCTCGAGCGGCGCCGGACAGCCGGCGAGCGCAAGCGTGCTTGCAAGAATTGCAATGCGCGCCTCCCTGCGCTGAAAAATCTGCATGGTCGCGGGAGTATAGGACAAGGCAGGGGGTCACTGACTACAATTGCGGGATGCGCTGCATCTTCGTCGCCCTGCTCGCAATGCTCCTCTCCGGTTGCGATCCGGTTTCGCTCACCGTGTTCGGCGTCGGCACCGCTGCCGGCGTGCAGCACACGCTGACCGGGATCGCCTACAAGACGTTCACCGTGCCGCTGCCGCGCATGCGCACCGCGGTGAACCAGGCGCTCAACCAGATGGACATCAAGATCGGCGCCACCGAGAAAATGTCCAATGCCAAGGGCGAGCGCATCAAGGCGCGCGCCGCCGACCGCGACATCGAAATCGAGCTGGAGGCGCTGACCAGCAGGACCACGCGCATGCGATCGATCGCGCGCAGCGGGCTGCTGCTCGACTCCGCCACGGCGACCGAAATCATTCTGCAGACCGAGAAGGCACTGGGGGCCACTTGAAGGGGGATCACCTGAAGGAGCTCCAACCATGAAGCAACGACTGCTCGCAATCGCATTGACTGGCGCACTCGCCGCCGGGGCCGCTCTGGCGGCCGAGACCGACGACCTTGCGGCGCAATCGCGCCGCATGGACTCGCTCGCGAGCCAGGGCAGCACGCGGGTCGAATCGCGCATCAGCGGCGACTTCGCGAGCCTTGCGGGCTCGACGGAAAACGCCGGCTCGCTCGTCACGGGCCTGCGCAACGGGACGCCGGTCACGCTGACGTCGACTTCGACCGACGCAAAAGGCGTGGTCACGACCACCGAGACGACGTTCACGCCGCCAACCGGCAAGATGGGCTACGGCAACGTCTACACGTCGCTCGCGCTCGCCAAGCACCAGCTGGCAGCGCTTGGCATCGCCGAGCCGACGGCGGCGCAGCTGCAGGCAGCGCTTACCGGCGGCACGATCACGTTGAACGGCAAGGACGTTCCGATGACTGGCGTGCTGGAGCTGCGGGCGCAGGGCATGGGCTGGGGCCAGATCGCACAGCAATACGGCACCAAGCTCGGCCCGGTGATCAGCGGCATGAAATCGGCGAACGCTCGGGCAGCATCACAGCCGGCAACCACGACGACTTCTGCCGGCGCCACTTCCCGGACGAGCGGCGTGACGACCGCTGCGGGCGGCGCTGCAGGACAAAGCCACGGCCAAGGCAACGCGCACGGTCGCGGCATCACCACCGCGGGCGGCGGCGCCAGCGGTGCAGCGAGCGTGCACGGCCAGGGCCACGCCTATGGCCGCGGCATCGTGACCGGCGCCGGCAGCGCTCCGGGAAACGCCGGTAATGCCGCCGGCAAGGGCAAGGCGAACTAGCCTCTAGCCGACCCAGGTTCTGGCGTTGCGGAAGATTCGCATCCAGGGCGAATCTTCCGCCCGGGCCGCGGGCGCCCACGACATCTGCGCGGTGCGGAACACGCGCTCCGGGTGCGGCATGACGATCGTCACGCGCCCGTCGTCGGTGGTCAGTCCGGTAATCCCCTGCGGCGAGCCGTTCGGATTCAGCGGGTAGGTCTCGGTCACCGCGCCGCGGTGATCGACGTAGCGCATGCAGACGAGCGGCGCGGAACGGGCCAGGTCATCCGCGCTTGCGAATTCGGCGCGCCCTTCGCCGTGGGCAGTCACGATCGGCATGCGGCTTCCCGCCATGCCGGCGAACAGCACTGAAGGGCTGGATGGAATCTCCACCATCACGAAGCGCGCTTCGAACTGCTCGGAGCGGTTGCGACCGAACACCGGCCAGTGCGAGGCCCCGGGAATGATTTCCTTCAGCGCCGCCATCATCTGGCAGCCGTTGCAAGAACCGAGCGCGAACGTGTCGGAACGGCGAAAGAACCGCTCGAACTCGGAGCGTGCGCGCGGGTTGTAGAGGATCGATTTCGCCCAGCCCTGCCCGCCGCCGAGCACGTCGCCGTACGAAAAGCCGCCGCATGCGGCCAGCCCCTTGAACGATTCGAGCGTCACGCGGCCGGCGAGGAGGTCGGTCATGTGCACGTCGTGCGCCTCGAAGCCGGCGCGGTGGAACGCCGCAGCCATCTCGACGTGGCTGTTGACGCCCTGCTCGCGCAGCACCGCCACGCGCGGGCGCGCCCCTTTGGCGATGAACGGCGCAGCGACATCCTCCGCCGGATCATAGGAAAGCGCGAACGAAAGGCCGGGGTCGCCGGCGTCCAGCACGCGGTCGAACTCCTCCTTGGCGCAGTCGGGGTGATCGCGCAGTGCCTGCAGCGAAAAGCTCGTTTCCGACCATGCCCGCTGCAATTCGGTGCGCTTCTCGGCGAACACCGGCTTGGCATTGCGCGTGATCCGGATCTCGTCGCGGGAATTGGCGAGGCCCACCAGGTGGGCGTGCGGCGCGAGGCCCTGCGTGCGCAAGACGTCCATCACGCGGGCGCGATCGGCCGCGCGCACCTGAAGCAGGGCGCCCAGCTCCTCGGCGAACAGCGCTGCGAGAGCCAGGTCGAGCGCCCGGCCGGCGAGCTGCTCCTCGCCGTTGCGCTTGAAGGCGTCGACGTCGTCGTCGGCGCCGGCGTAGGCGATCGCATCGAGGCTCAACGTCACGCCGCAATGTCCCGCGAACGCCATCTCGCACGCGGCAACGAAGAGGCCGCCGTCCGAGCGATCGTGGTAGGCAAGCAGCAGTCCCTCGGCTGCGAGCGATTGCACGGCGCGGAAAAGTTCTGCCACGAGTTTCGGATCGTCGGCGTCGGGCGCGCGATCACCGAAGCGGGACCATACTTGCGCAAGGATCGAGCCGCCGAGGCGATTCCTGCCGCCGCCGAGGTCGACCAGGATCAGCTCGGTGTCGCCGCAATCGTTCCGCAGCCGCGGAGTGAGCGTCGCGCGCGCATCCGTAACCGGAGCAAATGCGGTGACGATCAGCGACAGCGGAGCCACCACTTCGCGCCCGTCCCAGGCGGTGCGCATCGAGAGCGAATCCTTGCCGACCGGGATCGATACGCCGAGCGCCGGGCAGAATTCGAGCGCCACCGCTTCGACGGTACGATAGAGATCGGCATCGTCGCCCGGATAGCCAGCGGCCGCCATCCAGTTTGCCGAGAGCTTGACGCGCTCCAGGGACTCCACCCGGGCCGCGGCAAGGTTCGTGATCGCTTCGGCCACCGCCATGCGGCCGGAGGCTGCAGGATCGATCAGCGCAAGCGGCGTGCGCTCGCCGATGGCGAACGCTTCGCCGGCATTGCCTTCGAACGAAAGGAGCGTCGCTGCACAGTCGGCGACCGGCGTCTGCCACGGGCCGACGAACGGATCCCGCGCGCAGAGCCCTCCGACCGAGCGATCGCCGATCGCGATCAGGAACGTCTTGTTGGCTACCGCCGGATGCCGCAGCACGCGATAGGCCGCCTCGCGCAGTTCGATGCCGTCGAGCGAAAGCGGCTCGGGCTTGCGCGAGAGCCGCACGACGTCGCGCTGCATTCGCGGCGGCTTGCCGAGAATCACCGGCAGCGGAACGTCGACCGGCGGCTCGCCGAACTGCGCGTCGTCGACGCGCAGGATCTCGTCTGCGCGCACCGTTCCCAGCACGGCATGCGGGCAGCGCTCCCGCTCGCATAGCGCAGCGAAGGTCTCGTAGCGCTCCGGTGCGACCGCCAGCGCATAGCGCTCCTGCGACTCGTTCGCCCAGATCTCGCGCGGCGTCATGCCGGGCTCTTCCGACGGAATGGCGCGCAGATCGATCCTCGCCCCGCGTTGCGCGGCATGCACCAGTTCCGGCAGCGCATTGGCAAGGCCGCCCGCGCCGACGTCGTGGATCGAGAGGATCGGGTTGTCGCGCCCGAGCTGCCAGCAGCGATCGATGACTTCCTGTGCACGGCGCTGCATCTCGGCGGTGCCGCGCTGGACCGAGTCGAAGTCGAGGTCCGCGGTGTTTGCGCCCGCGGCGAGCGACGAGGCGGCACCGCCGCCCATGCCGATCAGCATTCCCGGGCCGCCGATCTGCACCAGCAGCACGCCTTCGGCGAGCGGCTGCTTCTCGACCTGCGTGGCGTCGATGTTGCCGACGCCGCCGGCGATCATGATCGGCTTGTGGTAGCCGCGCTGCACGCCCGCCACGGTCTGCTCGAACGTGCGGAAGTATCCGCCGAGCGCCGGCCGGCCGAACTCGTTGTTGAACGACGCGGCGCCGATCGGCCCTTCGAGCATGATCGCGAGCGCGCTCACGATCCGCTCCGGCCGGCCCGGATCGGCGCCCTCCCAGGGCTCGACGGCGCCCGGAATGCGCAGGTGCGAAACCGAGTACCCGACGATGCCGGCCTTGGGGCGCGCGCCGCGGCCGGTTGCGCCTTCGTCGCGGATCTCGCCGCCGGCGCCGGTGGCCGCTCCGGGGAACGGTGCGATGGCGGTCGGATGGTTGTGCGTCTCGCACTTGATCACGCTGTGCACGAGCGCCCGGTGCGGGCGGTATACCCGATCGCGATCCGGATGGAACCATGCCGCCTCGCCACCCTCGATGACCGCAGCGTTGTCGCTGTAGGCGACCACGGTGCCGCGCGGATGCATCGCATGCGTGTGCCGGATCATGTCAAAGAGCGAGCGCTCCTTGCGCTCGCCGTCGATGCTCCATTGGGCATTGAAGATCTTGTGCCGGCAGTGCTCCGAGTTCGCCTGGGCGAACATCGTCAACTCGGCGTCGGTCGGATCGCGCCCGAGCGCGCCGAACGCTTCGCGCAGGTAGGCGATCTCGTCCTGCGAAAGCGCGAGCCCGAGATCGCGATTCGCCTCTTCCAGGCGCTCCCGCGGCACGCGCTGGAGCGGCCGGGGAGCGAAGTGCCGGAAGAGTTGGCCGGCGTCGTCCAGATGCTCGAGCACCGATTCGGTCATCCGATCGTGCAGCAGCGCCGCAACCCGCGCGCGGTCTTGTGCGCCGAGCGTCCGGTCGATCGCATAGAGCGTCCCGCGCTCGATTCGCTTCACCCGCTCGAGGCCGCAGATCCGCACGATGTCGGTCGCTTTGGAGGACCACGGAGAAATCGTGCCGATGCGCGGCACGACGAGGAAGTGTGCTCCCGGCTGCGGCTCGTCCGGCCGATGGCCATAACGCAGCAGGCGCTCCAGCCGCTCGTGGTCGGCGCGCTCGAGCGCTCCTTCGAGCTCGACGAAATGCCAGAACTCGGCGCTCAAAGCGCCGATGCCGGAATCGATCGCGCGCAGCGCCGGCAGGAGCTTGCGGATGCGGAACTCCGACAGTGCGCGCGCGCCGCGGAGCTTGAGTACCGTGCTCACCTGCGCAGCGCCGGCTCCTGCAGCTTGCCGCTCAAGGCGAGTGTGGAGCGCGCCGACTTGAGCTCGACGATCACTCTTCCCGAAAGCGCGCCATCGCGCGCAATGTCGACCCCGGCACCGGCGTTGAGCGCGCCGGCGGTGATCGACACGTTGCGCAGCTGCACCGCACCTCGGTCGTACAAGCCCTGCCCGGTCATCTCGGTGAACACGGTGCGGCCCGAAAGCGGGCCGGTGGCCTGCATTGCGCGCCCGAGATCGAAGCTGCCGAGCGCACCTTTCTCGATCTTGAAGGTGCCGTCGAGGCGCAGACTCTCGCCGAGCTTCGCCGGCGCCGCGCCCTTCATCGCATAGTTGCCGCGACCTTCGACCTTGCCTTCCGAGACGAGCGCCGGGGCGAACACGCCGACGTTCACGCCACGCACGCGCAGCTCGCCGTCGACCGACCACTCGCCGCCCCAGCGAATCCTGCCGTTGCCGCTGAAGACGCCATCGAGCGCGCGGCCGTCGAACTCGCTCACCGTCATGCCCTGCCGCGTCGCAGCCCCCTTCATGCCGAAATCGTTCAGCGTCACGCCCGCAAAGAACGGCAGCGCGAACGATCCGGCACTCACTTCCAATGCGAGTTCGCTGCCGCGCGCTTCAATCGTGCCGCGCAGATTCTCCGGTCCGCTGAAGCGCACCGTCTGCACGGTGCCGGCCGGCGCCAGGGTTGCTTCGGCATCGAGCGGCGGCAATGGCACCGGGGCTTCGATCTTGAGTTGCTTCGCGGCGA
>DASUMM010000030.1:0-13411 GCA_036277655.1 Burkholderiales bacterium
GGCCGCGACGGCGATGCCCATGTAGGTCGGCGACAGGGTGGTGAACATGTGCGGCCAGCGGCCCGCAGCCTGGAAATACACGCCGCGCGGCATCATCTGCGCGTCGTCCGGCACGAACACATCCTTGAAGACGAGCGTGCGCGACACCGTACCGCGCATGCCCAGGGGATCCCAGTCGCCGACGATGGAAAAGCCGGGTGCATCGCCGGGCACCGCAAGATACAGCGTGTCGCGCATCGTGCGTCCCGGCTTGTCCTCGGTGCAGAGGACGCCGTAATAGCGCGCGGCGCCGGAGAGCGAGGCGAAGATCTTCTTGCCGCTCACCTTCCATCCGCCCTCGACTTCGGTCGCGAGCGTGCCGAACGGCGCGCGACCGGCAGCCGCCGCGCTGCCTTCGGAAAACGGCTGCGCATAGATCGCGCCTTCCTGCACCACGCGCGCGAAGTGCAGCGCGCGATACCGCTCGTGCTCTTCCCGCTCCGCCGCGCTCATGTCGAGCGAGTCGGCGAGCACGCCGGGCCACAGCGTCGAGCAGGCATGCATGTTGAAGGTGAGGGCGGTGGCGCCGCAGTACTTGCCAAGCGTCGCCGAGACGAGCGCGTACGTCTTCAGGTCGGCCCCGAGGCCGCCGTAGCGCTCCGGCACGCACAGGCCCAGCAGGCCCGCGTCGCGCAGCTCGGCGTAGTTCTCGAACGGAAAGCTCGCCTCACGATCGTGTCGGGCAGCGCGCGCGGCAAACGCCGGGCCAAGCGACTCGGCGAGCGCGATCCACTGGCGCTGCTTCGCGTCCAGCAGATAACCGGAGCCGCAGACCGAGAAGCGCTCGTCGCTCACAGGCGATGGCGCTCGAGGAAGGCGAGCAGCGCGGCGTTGAACTCTGCCGGCTGGTCCATCGGCCCGAGATGCCCGGCGCCCTCCAGCATCCGGAACTCGGCGCCGGGAATTTTTGCCGCCATTCTCTCCATCGTCGAAGCCGGCGCGACCTTGTCCTCGCCCCCGGCGAGAACGAGCGTCGGCACCTGGATTCGTGGCAGATCGGCCCGACGATCGAAGGTAGTGAGCAGGTGCACGGCCTTGCGATAGGTATCGGGCGGAACTCCGGCCATGATGCGCTCGGCGTGGGCGAGTCCTCGGGGGTCGGAGCGCGTCGTGCGCATCGTCGGGACGAGGCTCGCCGCCATCTGCGCCATCGTCTTTCCTTCGTCCAGAGGCCCGATGCGCGCCTTCATGAAATCCTGCGCGAACGCGCTGCCGCCGCCGAACGCGGCGCTGGTGAACGTAAGCGCGAGCGCCTTTACGAGCTGCGGATGCCGCACATACGTTTCCTGCGCAATGAATCCGCCCATGCTGTGGCCGACGAGAACGACCGGGCCATCGTCCAGGTGCGCGATCAGTCGCGCGAGCGCCGCCGACACTTGCTCGAGATCGTAGGGCTGGACGGTCGGACTCTCGCCGTAGCCGGGCTGGTCCCAGGCGTGCGCGCCAAATCCACGCGCGGCGAAAAAGGGGAGCTGCGCGTCCCACGCGTGATGGCCGCTGCCGACGCCGTGCAGGAAGACGAGCGAGGTCACGCGAGTGCTCCGGTGAGCTTTCCGTCCTCGACGACGGTGGTGCCGTCGAGCCGCACCGTGCAATGGCGCAGCGGCAGGTCGTAGTGGCCGAGCGTGTGCCGGCCGGCGACCTCGTTCGCGCCGGTCGAGTAGAGGAAATTGCCGGCGAACGCGCGCTGCTCGGTGCCGTTCACGTCGCGCCGGTCGTACATCGCGAGGCCGTCCCATCGCGCGCGCTGGTTCATGCCCCAGCCGACGTGCGAGACCGCATACGCATCGCGATCGCCCCAGGCGGCGAAGTATTCACGCATCAGCTCCGCATCGAGCGAATCACCGTCGATCGCGGTGACGTAGTCGTTCTCGATCTTCATCCGCACCGGGTTCTCCAGGTAGCGCTTGAACGTCAGGTTCAGATCGCCAGGTGCAAGCACCAGCGTGCCGTTCACGCTGCCCGATTGCGGAAAGCACAGGCACAGGCCGCCCGGCCAGTGTGACAGCGTGCCCGGTTTTTCGGTGTAGCCCCAGACGCCGCCTACGCGCGCGCCCGCGACGCGAATCGCGAGATCGGTGCCCGCGGGCGAAGCGACGTGCATCTCGCGCGCTGCGCGCAACAGGCGCATCCCCGCCCTCACCTTCTGCTCGTCGGCAGGGGAGGGCGCGAGGCGTTCCAGCACCTCCGGATGCTCGTCCGAGATGTAGAGCACGCGCGCGCCGCCTTTCAGGATGTCGGGCAACTCGGCGGCGTGCATCAGGCCTTCGAGCGTGCAGTCGGCGACGAACGTGGAGGAAGCGAGCGCGCCGATGGCGGGCCCGAGTCCGTGCAGCGCGACCGAGGCGCCGGTGGAGCGGACCGCCACGGGCGCGGACTGGCGCGGCGTCGGCACCATCACATGGAACACGCGTGCATGCAGTCGCGTGAGGGCGAGCTCGGCGAGCTGCACATTGAGCGCCCGCGACTGCGACTCCGAGAGGATCGCGCAGGCGTCGCCCGGGGCGATCTTGCAGCGCGCGAACACTTCCGCGAACAGGTCGATCCACTTGCCTTCGATCCGGTCGGCGAGCACGGCGGAATCCTAACCGAGTTCGTTCCGCTAGAATTCCGGCGGATGATCGTCTATGACCTCGCCTGCGCGAACGGCCACCGGTTCGAAGGCTGGTTCGCTTCGGCGCACGACTTTACGCACCAGAGCGAGCGCGGGCTCGTCGGCTGCCCGTCGTGCAGCGCCACGCAGGTGCAGCGCGTGCCCTCGGTCACGCGGTTCAATGCCGGAGCTGCGCAGCCGCAGGAGAAACCCCGTCCGGCAGCGCCGCCGGAGCTGGCCGGCCGCGACCCGGCAGCCGTTGCGCAGATTCTTTATTCGCGCATGGTCGACGAGATGCTGCAGAACTCCGAAGACGTCGGCAAATCCTTTCCGGCGGAGGCACGCAGGATCCATTATCAGGAAGCGCCCGCCCGCTCGATCCGCGGCCAGGCGACCAACGAAGAGCATGCCGAGCTGCTGGAAGAAGGAATCGCCGTGCTGCGGCTGCCGGTCCCGCCGCGCGACGCGATGAATTGAAGCACTTCGCCTTCGCGGTCGTGATGCTTGCCTGGGCAGGCTCCGCTACCGCCCAGCCCACGGTGGAAGCGGTCTATGCGGTCGAGTCGGCGTACGCCGCTGCGCTCACCCTCGCGATCGAATACGCCGCGCTCCCTCGCTGTGGCAGCGCCACTGCGGTCGGTGGCTGCTCGGAGAGCGCCGTGGTCGAGCGGTTGCGGATCGTCGATGCGGTCGCGACGTCGGCACTGCGCGGCGCGCAACTGCTTGCGCGCGATAGCGGCGCAGCGCCGCAAACGTCGGAAGGTGCCGTGCGGGTCGCGCGCGAGGCCGTCGGCGTCTTCGACGCCCTCGTGCGCTCGGTCAAAAAGTAAGATGCGCGGCTAGGGCTGCGGGGCAGGGTCGTAGCCGTTTGCCTCGTCAAGCAGACGGGCAAGCTCGACGCCCATGAACGAAGTCCCCCGCGTGAGCACCGTCCCCGGCGCCACTTCGATTTTGTGCCCGTTCGGCAGCAGCAGCGTGGTAGGCGTGGAGCAGCGCCAGACGCCTTCGCTCTCGCGGACGAAATTCAGTCGAAACCGTTGCATCTGCCCCCCCAGAAGACGGCGAACGTTTTCCCATGAGGTTTCCATGTGGGACATTGAGCCATCTGCCGGCCCCGCGGGCAGTCGGCCGCCGGCCGACAGCATCGTCGGCGCGGCACGCATCCGCTCGTGGCCTTGCGACGACCCGCGTTCGCCGCTTTGTTACCCTCAGTGGTTCTTCTTTCCCTCGAAACCCGGCTTCTGCGGGTGAGGTACGACCGGCGAGGAAGGCACCCGGCGCAACTCCTGCAGATGCTCGATCAGTGCGTCGATGTACTTTTCCCGCTCCTCGGCGTTCATCCGCTCGAATTCGGCGATCGACACGGTTTTGAAGGGTGGCTGCATCGCTACAGAGTGTAAAGTTTCCGTGACCTACGCAGCAACGGCAGTTGTAGTGGAACAAAGGGCAGGTTCGGGAAGTTCTTCATTCTTTGGTCATAGAATGTGTATTATGTAAAATCCAGTTGGCCATCCATATCAGCGGAAAACGCTAGTCAACGGCCCCCGCTTTCACGAGCAATCCCGCAAGTTCCGAGTGTTTCCTGCCGCGCGCAATGCTGAGTGCGGTTTCGCCATCCGGCCCTCGCACGTTCACCTCCACGTCCTCGTACAGCAGCGCGCGCGCAGCCTCGAGATGGCCTCCGCGGGCTGCCAGCATCAGCGCGGTATAGCCGTTCGGGGCAAGCGCATCCTTGTCCGCTCCTTTCTCCACCAGGTAGCGGATGAGATCGGCGCGGTTCTCGAACGCCGCGTAATGGATCGGCGCCCAGCCGGCGTGGTTCAGCTGGGCGCCGCCAAACTCGATCAGCATGCGGGCGATCTCGCGGTCTCCCCGCAGGCTCGCCATCATGAGCGCGGTATCGCCGTGCTCGCTGCGCCGGGTGGCGTTCGCCTTGCGCCGAATCAGAGACCAGACGAGCTCCCGGTGGCCGTTGCGGGCCGCGATCATCAGCAGCGTGTAACCCTTGGGATCGGCGGTATTGGGATCCAGCCCGCGATCCAGCATCCGCTCGACCGCCCGCGTGTCGCCAATCTCCGCTGCCCGCAACAGCTCTTCGTAGGCAGCGCCGATGGCCGGCGAAAATGGAAGAAACAATCCCGCTACAACAATAGCTTGCCTTACATATCGTAGAAGCTTTCTCATGCACCTGGCCAAGCGGTAAGCATCTGGCTCGCATGCAGCATGGGGTTCAGCGGATGCCGCGCGAGCGCACGGTCGTGGCCAAGCTTTCTGGCAAAGCGGATCCATTCCAGCGCCGACCCTTGGGTGGGCGCACGCAGGGTGCCGTACCTGGACGGCAGTCCAAATGCCGCGAACACCCCGTCGTAGGCTCGCTTTTGCAGCACTTCGGCCAATAGCTCCAGCCCCTCGCGGTCTCGCGGCGCCTGGATGCGCGAGCGCTGCTCGCCGTCCGCGAGCTGGGCCAGCATCTCGTCGATGAAAGCGCCCCGCCCGCTCTGGGCATCCTGCAGCGCCTGGCGAGGGGCGCCGCCGGCAAACGCCAGCCGGCTTGCGGCTTCGCCCACGCCCTCATCTTCGAGCCACGCTTTTGCCGTGGATGGTTCGGGCAGCGAAATCGCCATCTGGACGCATCGACTGCGCACGGTCGGCAGTAGCTGCGCCGGTCGGCTCGCAACCAGCAGAAACACCGCGCCCGGCGGCGGCTCCTCGAGATTTTTCAGCAGCGCGTTGGCGGCGTGCGGGTTCATCGCTTCGGCCGGGCTCACGATCGCCACCCGCATCCCGCCTCGGTGCGACCCGATATGCACGAAATCCTCCAGCCCGCGGATCTGGTCGATCTTGATCTCGAAGCTGGGCTTTCCTTTCGCCTTCTCGGTTCCTTCGGCTTCCGGCTGCGCACGGCGCGAGAGCGCCTCGGACTCGACGAGCCGCACATCCGGATGATTGCCCGCGGCGAACCAGCGGCAGGAGTCGCACTTGCCGCATGGCAGCGCGGACGGCGGCTCCTCGCAGAGGAGCAATTGCGCGAAGAGCTCCGCCAGCGCGAGCTTGCCGATGCCTGCCGGTCCATGCAGGAGCAGAGCGTGCGGCACCTTCTCGCGGCAACGAAGCAGTCGCTGCCAGGCCTGCGGTTGCAACTCGGCAGCGCTCTTCATCGCAGGTGCGGCTCCAGTTCGCTTCGAATCTGCTCGATCGATCGCGAGCCGTCGATCAGCTTCACGCGCTGCGGCTCCTCGCGTGCGAGCCGACAATAGGCTGCCCGCACGCGCTCGAAGAATTCACGCCCTTCGGCTTCGAACCGGTCGAACGCGCGCCCGGCGCTCTCCATCCGCTTGCGGCTCACCTCGTACGGACAATCGAAGACGAGCGTCAGATCCGGCGCGAGTGAGCCGTGCACGGCACCGGCAAGCTGACCGATCCATTCGCGAGGCACGCCTTTGCCGCCTCCCTGGTAGGCGATCGTGGCGTCGCTGAAGCGGTCGCAGAGCACCCACTCGCCCCGCTCGAGCGCCGGCCGGATGATCGCGCGGACGTGATCCGCTCGCGCGGCGAACATGAGCAGCGTCTCGGCCGCCGCATCCATCGGCTGCGAGAGCACCAGCTCGCGTACTTTTTCCGCAAGCGGCGTGCCGCCGGGCTCTCGGGTGACGATCACCTTGCGTCCGGCGGCGCGCAGCCGCTCGGCGATCCACGGAATGTGCGTCGACTTTCCCGCGCCATCCACGCCTTCCAGCGTGACGAACCTGCCGCGAGCGCTAGCGTCCGCCATTCAACTGGTATTTTCGCACGGCGCGATTGTGCTCTTCGAGCGTGCGCGAGAACGCGCTCGTGCCGTCGCCGCGCGAGACGTAGTAGAGTGCGTCGGTTTTCGCCGGTCGCAGCGCTGCGCGAAGAGAAGCGTGGCCGGCAAGCGCGATCGGCGTCGGCGGCAGGCCCTGGCGCGTGTACGTGTTGTACGGTCCGTCGGTCTGCAAATGAACTTTCTTCAGGTTGCCGTCGAAGCGCTCGCCCAGGCCGTAGATCACGGTCGGATCGGCTTGCAGCAGCATCCCGATGCGCAGGCGATTGACCAGCACGCCGCCAATCCGTTCGCGCTCCGCGGCGGCGCCGGTTTCCTTCTCGATGATGGACGCCATGACGAGCGCCTCGTACGGCGTCTTGTAGGGCACGGAGGCATCGCGCGCATCCCATTCCGCCGCCAGGCGCCGCGCCATCGCCCGGTAGGCGCGCCGCAGCACCTGCAGGTCGCTCGAGCCTTTGGAAAAAAGATAGGTGTCGGGAAAGAAAAGCCCCTCGGGATGCTTCTCCGCGGCGCCAAGCTTTGCAAGCAGGTCGGCGTCGGTAAAGCCAAGCGTGTCGTGGCGCAGGAACGGACTTGCGTCGAGCGCGGCACGCATTTGGCGGAACGTCCAGCCTTCGATCACCTTCACCTCGGCCTGGGTGACGTCGCCGCGCGTGAGCTTGTCGAGCAGCTCGGTCGGCGTGACGGGCGTGGTGAGCTCATAGCTGCCCGCCTTGATGTCCTGCGCGCGATCGAGGGCGCGTGCCAGCGCCTCGAACTGCACTTTTCCCACCTGGACCCCCTGCTCCTCCAGGCGCTGAGCGGCCGTGCGGAACGAGGCGCCGGACGGGATCTCGAAGTCGAGCGGCAGCCGGGCAAGCACCACCGGGGTCGTCACGTACCACCAGGAATAGGCGCCGGCCGCAAGGAAGACGGCAACGACAAGCAGCAGGAGAAACCCGAAGAAGCGGAGCAACGGCCAGCCGGTAAAATTCCTATTCTATGACGCGGAAGCTGGCCGAACTCCGAGAGTACGGTGCACTCGAAGTGCACGGCGCCGATGCGCGCGCGTTCCTGCACGGCCAGTTGACGAATGACGTGCAGAACCTGGCGGAAGACCGCGCGCGTTACGCGGGATGGTGTTCGCCGAAGGGCCGCCTGCTCGCAAGCCTCCTCGTCGTTCCGCAGAACGATGGCTACCTGCTGCAGCTCGCGCGCGACCTTGCGCCCGCGGTCGCGAAGCGGCTGTCGATGTTCGTCCTGCGCGCGAAGGTCAAGGTCGAGGACGCAAGCGACCGCTGGGTGCAGTTTGGTGCCTGGGGAGACATTCCCGGCGAGCATCTGGGTGTGACTCGACGCGAAAGCGAGATTTGCGTACGCGTCGGCGAGGATCGATACCTGATCTTCGCGCCCGCTTCGGAGCGCACGCGGCTCGCGGCTCTCGGAACCAGTGTCGGCGAAAACGAGTGGACGCTCGAAGAGATTCGCGCCGGCCGGCCACTCATCACGCAGGCGACCCAGGACCAGTTCGTGCCGCAGATGGTGAATTTCGAGCGGCTGGGCGCGGTCGACTTCCAGAAAGGCTGCTACCCCGGCCAGGAAATCGTCGCACGCGCGCAATATCGCGGCCAGGTGAAGCGCCGGATGGTGCGCGCCCGCGGCAGCGAACAGCTTTCGCCCGGACAGGATCTCTACAGCGACGATCTTCCCGGCCAGCCGAGCGGCACGGTAGTGAACGCGGTCGCGGGCGAAGCGCTCGCCGTGGTGCCGGTCGCGGTGATCGAGAACGGCGTCGCCCTGCGCACTGCACCGGACGCCGCCGCTCTGGAAGTGCTGACGCTGCCCTCCGCGGCGTGACGAACTACTACGTCTATTACAAGCTCGATCCCGGACGGGCTGGCGAGTTGCGGGCTGCAGTGGAAAAAGTTTTCGCATCGATCGAGAAAGCGACCGGCGTGAAGGGTCGCTGGATGCGCCGCCGGGACGATCCGGCCACCTACATGGAAGTGTATGAAGGCGTGCGTGACGAGAGCGCGTTCGAAGCGCTGCTCGAGCGCGAGACGGCGGCGCTTCGCCTTGACCGGCGCATCGAGCGGTTCGTATGTGCCTGATCCTCATCGCCACGGGCGTGCATCCGGATTTTCCGCTGATCGTCGCCGCCAATCGGGACGAATTCCACGGCCGCCCGACCGAGGTGGCCGGATACTGGAAAGATCAACCGACCCTGCTTGCCGGGCGCGACCTGGAAGCGGGCGGCACCTGGATGGGCGTTTCGCGCAACGGCCGCTTCGCCGCGGTGACGAACTATCGCGGCGGGCGCGACCCGAACGCCCGCGAATCGCGCGGCCTGCTCGTCAGCCGTTTTCTCGCAGGAAGCGATCCGGCCGCCGACTATGTGCAGGGCGTAGCCTCTCGCGGCGCTTCCTACAGTGGCTTCAACCTGCTCGCCGACGATGCGCACAAGCTTTGGTGGTGCTCCAATCGCGATAGCGGCGCGCGCCACCTGGAGAACGGAATCTACGGCCTGGGGAATCTCCTTCTCGATACCCCGGAAGTGGCGGGAGCGAAGGAGCGTTTCGCGGCGGCGATGATCCCCGGCCCCGCGATCGAGTCGCTCTTCGAAGTGCTGGAAGCCTCGAGAATCATCGCGCCCGAATACGGCACGCGCTGCTCGACGGTCCTGTTTCGCCACCGGCATGGGCGGCTGCACTTCGCCGAGCGCCCGTTCGACGCATTGGGCGCACCCGGGCCGACGGTGCGCTACGAGTTCACGATTTAGCGGCGCGCTCGGCGACGAAGCGGCCGAGCTTCTGGTCGGCCTGGATCATGTGCGCGAGCGCGGCCTCGAGGTGGGCGAGGATCCGCGGGCTGATCGAAGCCGCGGGCTCGAGCGCCAATGTCTGGTTGATGCGGGCGAGCGTGTCGAGCATTTCCGCGTGCTCGGCGCGATGGACATCCGCGCGATCATAGGCCACGGCGCGCATCAGCGCCTCCTCGGTCGCATAGTGGCGGATCTCGATCTGCTCCAGCCTCACCAGCAAGGACCTCGCTTCGCCATAGTCCCCGGCGTCGAGCAGCGCCCGCAGCGACTCCACCGCCTCGGAGATCTCCGCGTGGTCGTGCGAAATGTCCTCGATCAGTTCTGTGGGCGTCATCGGTAGCGGGGATGCGTGCGAAGCGCAGTCTAGCGCGCCTCGCCTTCGGCGTAAGATTCCGCGCATGCGCACCCAGGTCGGAATCGTCGGCGCGGGCCCGGCCGGACTGATGCTCGCCCACCTGCTGCGGCTCGAAGGCATCGACTCCGTCGTGCTCGAGAATCGCAGCCGCAAGGACATCGAGGAGACGATCCGCGCCGGCGTGCTCGAGCAGGGCACGGTAGACCTGATGGTGGAAAGCGGCGTCGGCGAGCGCCTGCAGCGCGAAGGCTTCGGCCACGAGGGTATTCGCCTCCGCTTCGGGGGGCGCGATCACCGCATCGATTTTCCGGCGCTAACCAACGGCAAGAAGGTCACCGTCTACGCGCAGCACGAGGTGATCAAGGACCTGGTGAAGGCGAGGATCGATTCCGGCGGCGCATTGCTCTTCGAAGTGAGCGACGTCAGCGTCTATGACCTGGCGACGAGTGCGCCGAAGATCCGCTTCCGCCGCGACGGCAGCGTCTCGGAGCTCGCCTGCGACTTCATTGCCGGATGCGACGGCACGCAGGGCGTCTGCCGCCGCTCGATCCCCGGCGGGGTGCTGAGCGTGTACGAGAAGGTCTACCCGTTCGGCTGGTACGGGATCCTCTGCCATGCTCCACCGTCCTCCGACGAGCTGATCTACGCGCTGCACGAACGCGGCTTCGCGCTCGTCAGCACCCGTTCGCCGGAGATCCAGCGCATGTACCTGCAGGTGGATCCCGACGACCGGATCGAGCACTGGTCCGACGAGCGCACGTGGGCGGAATTTCGCGCGCGCCTCGCGACGGACGATGGCTGGGCGCTGAAGGAGGGGCCGATCTTTCACAAGGTAATCGTCGGCATGCGCAGCTTCGTCGTCGAGCCGATGCAGTACGGCAGGCTGTACCTTGCCGGCGACGCCGCGCACGTCGTGCCGCCGACCGGCGCGAAAGGCTTGAATCTCGCGGTGGCCGATGTGCGGGTGCTGGCGCGCGCCCTTGCGCACTTCTACACCTCGGGCGGCTCCGACTTGCTACAGGCGTACTCGCAGACCGCGCTGCGGCGCATCTGGAAGGCGCAGCGCTTTTCGTGGTGGATGACATCGATGCTGCACCGGTTTCCGGGAGGCGATGCGTTCCAATACCGCGTGCAGCTCGCCGAGCTGGAATACGTCACGCACTCGCGCGCCGCATCGACCTCGCTCGCCGAAAACTACGTCGGTCTGCCGATGGACTGAGCGAGACCAGCTTGCCGATCGGCGAAGGCAACCCTCAAGCCGTCCGCCGCGCCATTCCGGCGAGATCGAGCCGCGCCGGAGCCGCGAACGTGCCCGAGCCGCGCTGCGGCATGTGCGGCAACCGGAAGCCCTGGAAATGCCCAGCTCGCACGACCAGTCCGTATTTCCACAGCGCGCCGCCGGCGAGGATCGCCAGCCCGCAAAGCGGCACGAGCACGCCAGCGGCCGGTGGCACCAGCCAGCTTGCTGCAAGCAGCGCGAGCGGTATTGCGTGACCCAGCAGATGCAAGGGCCACGAGATGCGGTGGAGCGCGCGACGCGAAAGCGGCGGAATGCCCTGCCCGCGCGCGCTACCGACGTAGCTGCGCCATAGCGTGAAATTGACGATCACCATGACGGCGCCAAGCGCAACGACCGCTGCATTGGTACCGAAGAGCATCAAGACGCCGATGCCTTCGAGCAGTCCGCTGGCCAGAATCATCCACGGTACCAGCGGCGCTCGCCAGGCCGGGATGCCGCGCGCCCGATGCAGGATCTTCGCCTGGCACCAGAGGAACGCCGCCGCGGAAACCGAAGCCAGCCCGAAGACCCCCGGCCCGGGCGCGATCCAGCACGCGAGCACCGCCGGATAGAAGACGAGCGCCGCGTACAGCTCGCGCGTCATCCAGGACGTCTGGGGGCGGGACGCCGCACGCCAGAAGCGCGCCTGACGGCCAATCTTGAGGAACACGCAAAAGAGCCCGACCGTAACGATCGCGGCCGCGACGAGGTAAAGCATCGGCGCGCGCGCCGCATCGATCCATCCCGCCAGCAGCGCAAGGCCGGTGACGATCGCGAGGCCTGCGCCGATCCCGCCGCAGATCCAGTTCATTGCCGCACGCCAATCCCAGAACTTCTGCAACGACCCGACGAGCGGATTGGCCGGATCGGCAAGGCGCTCCTCGTCCTCCTCGAGAGCCGTGGAGTCGCGTCCCGGAACCGCCGGCGTCGTATAGAGATACTTGATCTGCGGGTCGGTGCCGGCGTCGGCATTGAGCTGCATGCTCGGCTGGTCGCGCAGGAGCTGCGACACGTGGCTCTGCGGATCGTGGAAATCGCCGAACTGGATCGCCTGCGAGATGCACGAAGACGAGCACGCCGGAGTCGCCTCCGGATCGACGCCGGGCTTGAGCCCGCGCGCAAGCCCCGACTCCACACGGTCCTGGCAGAACGTGCACTTCTGCGCCACGCCGAGACGCTCCGGATGCGCGGTCGCCTGCTCCTGCCGCGTCTTCGCGCCGTAGTAGCCGTCGGCCTCGTGCACGATCGTGCGCGCCTGATAGGGGCACGAAACCGCGCAGTTCGCGCAGCCGATGCAGACGTCATAGTTCATCGTCACCAGCCCGTCGGCGCGCTGGCGCGTCGCGCCGGTCGGGCAGACCGGCACGCAGGGCGGATCGGCGCAATGCTGGCAGCCGACGACGAGAAACAGCCGCTCGACGTCGGGGAACGTGCCCTGCTCCACGTCGAGCACCCGGCGCCACTGCACGCCGGGCGAAGTGTCGTTCGCGTGCTTGCAGGCGATCGTGCAGGTCTGGCAACCGACGCAGCGGTTCAGATCGATCACCATGCCCCAGCGGGGCGTTGGCGTTTTTTCGGCGACTGCGCTCATGCCGTGCGCCGGATCCGCACGCGCATCACGTCCGAACTGCTGCCGGTGCCGTCGGTCAGCTTGAGCGAAAGGTCAGTGAGCGAATTGAGGCTGGGGAGCTTCAGGTCCTTCGCATAGGGCGTCTTCCAGTGGTCGAACTGCCCGATCATCAGCACGGTGTCCGGGCGGATGCCCTCGCGCAGCACTGCAGCGCCTTCGGTTTGCCCGGAAACCGACTCGACGACGATGCGATCGCCTTCCGCGATCCCGAGCTTTCGCGCGGCGCTGCGGTTGAGGATCACGCCGCGATGACCGGCGATGTTGTCTGCGACTTCGTAGATCTGCGGCAGGCCGACGTTCGCGCCCCAGCTGTATTGCATCGAGCGCGCCGTGAGCGCCCAGAATGGAAACGCTTCCGGGTCCTGGCCGTATTCGCGCGCGTATTCGATCCAGATTTCCGGGAACTTCTCGTAAGTCGGCAGGAACTCGTACTCCTCGAGCTGCTTGTCCCACCAGGAGATGCCGGCTTCGCGCATCCGGTTCGCCAACTCGCGGCCGTGACGCGTCAGGCGCTCCTGATAAGGAAGCTCGAAGCGAAGGCCCTTGTCCTCCATCGACGGGTACAGGTACCAGTCGAGCTGCGCGAACGGGCGCAACAGGTAGCCGTGCCCCTTGAACCATGCGAGGTCGCGCACTTCCTCGCCGTTGGTCAGCTCGTCGCTCGCCGCCTTGCAGAACGCGTCCCAGACCTCGTCGCGAGCCGGGGCGCGAGCCTCGTCTAGCGCGTAATCGAAGCGGCCCTGGCGATCGCGCAGCGCAGTGCCCGCGGCACCGCGATTCACCGCGGCGACGTACTCCTTGAGGATCCCGGCGCGCTCGGCGAGCGCAGTGGCGATGTCGGTGAAGTCCTTCGTGTCGCACGGCGAATCAATCGCCGGCTGGCGGATCGCCCAGCCTTCGTGCTTCCAGA
>DASUMM010000031.1:0-4055 GCA_036277655.1 Burkholderiales bacterium
TGCGCTTTACCAGGATCTCGGTCAGGTCGGGGTCGCAGCGATACTCGGTCACCCGCGCCATGTCGTCGAGGAACTGGTCTTCCGTGTAGGTGCCGAAGTCGCTGCGCTCGATCTCCTCGGCCGCGAGATCGGGCATCGCGCGCTTCAGGTCCTCGACGCCGTTGTAGGCAACGCGCATCAGCCCCGCCGTAAAGCGCGAGTTGCCGCCCGCTTCGTCCTCGTTCGCGCGCTCCAGTACGAGCACCTTCTGCGCTTTCTCGCGCGCCGCGAGCGCCGCGCAAAGCGCCGCGTTGCCCCCGCCGACGACTACGACGTCATAGCGATCCATCGCGATCCCCGAAAACCGTTATTCTCTCGCGCCTCGTGGAGGAGCTGAATCTCTGGGCGCTGGCGGCCAAGGTCGTCGGCGCAGTCCTGATCGTCATCACCGCCGCCCGCGCCGCCGAGCGCGCGGGGCCCTTCTTCGGCGCGATGATCGCGACGCTGCCCGTTTCGACCGGGCCGATCTACGTGTTCCTGGCGATGGATCACGGCAACGACTTCATCGCCCGCTCGGCGGTGATGAGCGTCGCCGGCACCACGGCCACCGTCGCGTTCATTGCGGGGCACGCCGTTGCCGCGCAGCGTTTGCGGACCGCGGGCTCGCTGGCAGCGGCAACGCTCGCCTGGTTCTCGGTCGCGCTGGCGCTGCAGCTGCGCTCCTGGACCTTTGCCGAAGCCTGCCTGCTGCTCGCCGGCAGCTTCCTGCTGGCGATGCATGGGCTGCGGCGCTTCGCCTGGGCGGCGCAGCCGGCAGCCGGGCCGCGCGCCCGGTTCGACCTGCCGCTGCGCGCCCTGCTCGTCGCATTCGTGGTGATCGCTACGTCGCTTGCCAGCCGCGCGTTCGGCCCGCTCGTCACCGGCGTGCTGGCGACGTATCCCGTCGTCTTCACCAGCCTGATCCTGATCCTGCAACCGCACGGCGGCGGACCGTTTGCCTCCTCCGTCCTCGTCACCGGATTGAAAGGCCTGCTCGGATTCGGCACCGCGCTCGCGGTGCTGCACGTCGCCGCGCTGCACATGAACTCGGCGGCGGCGCTGACGATTGCGCTTGCCGTCGCCGTGGGCTGGAATGCGACGCTCGCGCTCGCAAGGCGGCGGCGAAGCTAAGTCGCGGTGATGGCCTTACGCACGTCATTCGGCGGCGATCAGGCGCGCCAGCAACTCGGGATCAGCGCGCAGCCGCTCGGAGGCGCCGTCGTAGACGATGCGGCCCTTGTCCATCACCACCGTGCGTGCGGAAAAATCGAGCGCCACGCGGCTGTTCTGCTCGACCAGCAGAATGGAAAAACCACCGGCCGAGCGCAATTTCGAGAGCACCTGCGCGAGCGCCTGCACGATCACCGGCGCAAGCCCTTCGGTCGGCTCGTCCATCAGCAGCACCGACGGGTTCGTCACCAGCGCCCGCGCGACGGCGAGCATCTGCTGCTCGCCGCCCGAAAGCTGCGTGCCATGGTGATGGAGCCGCTCCCTGAGATTCGGAAACAGCTCGAATACGCGCGCTTGCGTCCAGGGGCCGGGACGCGCGCCGATCTCCAGGTTCTCGCGCACCGTGAGCGACGGAAAGATCTCGCGCTCCTGCGGAACGTACCCGAGTCCCGCCAGCGCGCGCGCATGCGCTGGCGCTCGCTCGATGCGACGCTCGCCGAGCCGGATCTCGCCGGCGTGCAGCGTGGTGTGTCCCATGATGGTCTCGAGCAGCGTCGACTTGCCGACGCCGTTGCGGCCGATCACCGAGAGCGTCTCGCCCGCGGCAAGCGAAAGGTCGATCGCCTCCAGCACGTACGTCTCGCCGTACCCGGCACCGACTCCCGCGAGGTGCAGCGCTTCAGGCATCGAGCGCGCCCCCAAGGTAGATCGCACGCACGTCGCGGTTGGCGGCGATCTGCGGCGGCGTGCCTTCGGCGTACACGGCACCGCTCACGAGCACGGTGATGCGCGAAGCGAAGCGGAACACGAGATCCATGTCGTGCTCGATGATCAGCACCGCGATGTCGCCCGGCAGGCCGGCGATCGCGTCGAGCAGGATGTGGCTTTCGGCGCTCGGGATGCCGGCCGCCGGCTCATCGAGCAGCAGCACGCGCGGCGCGAGTCCGAGCGCGATCGCGATCTCGACCAGCCGCTGCTGCCCGTAAGGAAGCTCGCTCACGCGCCGGCCCGCCTGGTGGGCGAGCTTCAGCATCGTGATCAGGCGCATGGCTTCGTCGAGCACGTCGGTGCGGCGCCCCGCGGCGCGCCACATGTTGCCGGCCACGCCGAGCCGCTCCGACACCGCGATGCAGACATTCTCGAGCACCGTCAGTCCGCGAAACAACTGATTGATCTGGAACGTGCGCGCGATGCCGCGCTTGACGCGCTTTGCCTGCGGCAGCGCGGTGACATCGTCGCCGTCCAACAGCACGCTGCCGCGCGAAGGCGCGAGAAACCCGGTGAGCAGGTTGAGGAACGTGGTTTTGCCGGCACCGTTGGGGCCGATCAGCGCATGCCGCGCCCCGCGCTCGAGGCGGAAATTCACCTCGCGCGCTACTTCGAGTGCGCCGAAACTCTTGTAGACGCCGCGCGTCTCGAGAATCGCAGTCATGCTCTCTGCCGCGCCCTCTCGGCGAGGCCAAGGATGCCGTTGCGCGCATAGAGCGCGACCACGATCAGCGTCAGCCCGATGCCGAGTTGCCACGCGGTCGGATACACCTTGGCGAGCAGATGCTCGAGCACCAGATAAGCGATCGCGCCGACGAAGGCGCCGTACATGCGCCCGTAGCCGCCGAGGATCAGGATGATCAGCACGCCGGCAGCCCGCTCCAGGCCGAGCGCCGCGAGATTCACGTAGCCGGTGGCTTGCGTGAAGAGCCCGCCCGCGATGCCGGCGAGCGCTGCAGAAAGCGTGTACGCGATCACCAGGCGCCTGCGCACCGGCGCGCCCACCGCATGCATGCGCAGCACGTTTTCGCGTATGCCGGTCAGGCTTTGGCCGAACGACGAATGAACCAGCATGCGCATGAAGAGAAAGCAGAGGAACAGCACCGCGAGCGCATACAGGTACTGCGTGCGGAAATACAGCACGTCGAACGAAAAGACGCCGAGGATCTTGCCGAAGCTCAGCCCCGGCATGCCGTCGAAGCCACCGGTCCACTGGGCGCCCATGTTCGCCGCCTGCTCGAGCAGCGTCATCGTGCAAAGCGTCACCATCAGCAGTGTGAGGCCGTGCGTGCGCAGCAGCACCAGGCCGCTTGCGAGCCCGATCGCCGCGGCGACCAGCCCGGCGGCGGCAAGCCCGCTGAGCGGCTCGTTCCATCCGAAATGCTGCGCGAGGATTCCCACCGTATAGGCGCCGGCGCCGAAAAACGCCGCGTGGCCGAGCGTGACGATGCCGGCATACCCGAGTACCAGGTCGAGCGAAAGCGCAAACAGGATGGTGATCAGGAGCTGCGTGCCGAACGCGAGGTAGTTCGGAAACAGGAAGAAGGCGGCGATGCCGGCCGCCCACGGCAGCGCCTCCCACCAGCGCAGGCGATGCCGTTCGGCGAGCCAGCGCGCGTCGTTCATGCCGGCTTTCTGCCGAAGAGACCCTGCGGCCGTGCGAGCAGCAGCGCGAGCGTAAGTGCGTAGATGAAGATCGTGCCGCCCTTCGGGAAGTAGATCTTCAGCACGAAGTCGAGCACGCCGACGAGGAGCGCCGCGAAGAAGACGCCCGTGACGCGCCCCAGGCCGCCGACCGCAACGACGATCAGGAAGTACACCAGATAGCGCAGCGGATAGTTCGGATCGAGCCCCAGGATCTCGGCGCCGAGCCCGCCGCCGACGGCGGCAAGGCCGCTGCCGATCGCGAACGTGACGGTGAAGAGCCGTCCGACGTCGACGCCGAGCGAGGCAGCCATGCGCCGGTTGTCGACCGCGGCGCGGATCTTGGCGCCGAAGCGCGTGCGCTCGAAGCCGAGCCAGAGGGCGATCACCAGCACCGTGCCCACCGCGATCAGCGCCAGGCTGTAGGTGCGGTAGCGTATGAATCCGAGGTCGGT
>DASUMM010000032.1:0-9752 GCA_036277655.1 Burkholderiales bacterium
CGGGTGAAGTTCGAGTAAAGGGCTTCATCGGTCTGATAGTGGCGCGACGAATAGAGATTCAAAACGCGTTCTTGGGACAGACCGGTGCTGGCGGCTGCGCAAAGGCATGCTGCTGTGAAGATTTTTTGAATAAAAGCAGTCATTTATCGTTGGGCTGGCTGTTTTGTTCGACAGATGATAATCATTCGCAATTGGAAATACAAGCGTATTGCGACTAATTCTCATCTAGGAAAACTACAGCGAAGCTGGAATCCGGCGGGCGCCGTTGAATCGCTTGATCCAGTACGAAGTCCTGAGGCTCTCCACCCGTACCGCATGGCCGGACTTCGGCGCGTGCACGAACTTGTCTTCGCCGACGTAGATGCCGACGTGCGAGTAAGGGCGGCCGAGCGTGTCGTAGAAGACGAGGTCGCCCGGCTCCAACTCATGCATCGCGACCGAGCGCCCGACTTCGCTCTGCCCGAGGGCGGTGCGCGGCAGCCGGATGCCGTATGCTTCCTCGAACACATGCGCGACCAGGCCGCTGCAGTCGAATCCGGTGGCGACGGCGCGCCCGCCATAGCGGTAGTCGACTCCGAGGGCCATGAGCGTAACGAGCAGCGCTTCCGAGCGTTGTGGTTCCAAGGGGCGGATCTGCTTCGCGGCAGCCGGCGGCGCAGGCGCGCGCGAGACTGCGGCACAACCCGCCATCACCACACAAGAAATCGCCAGAAACAGGTGCTTGTGGTTCATCGTTCTAGTGTTTTGTTGAGAATGTAGCGTAAAGCGTGACACCGCGCATCGCAAACGAGCTCGCGAAGGTCTTCCATCAGGAAGGGCCGCTGGATCAGGCCATCCCGGGGTATCAGGCTCGCTCGCAGCAGGCCGAAATGGCGCGCGCCATCCTCGAGGCGATCGAAAATTCGAGCACCCTGTGTGCGGAGGCCGGCACCGGCACCGGCAAGACCGTGGCTTACCTCGTGCCCGCGCTCCTCGCCGGCGGCAAGGTGATGATTTCCACTGGAACGAAGACGCTCCAGGACCAGCTCTACGACCGAGACCTGCCCGCCGTGCGCAATGCGCTTCGCTCCGGCGCGACGATTGCACTCCTCAAGGGGCGCGCCAATTACGTCTGCCGCTACCGGCTGAAGCGTTCCTTGAATGAGGCGAGGCTTGCGTCCGCCACGGAGGCGCTGCAGTTGCGCGCGATTGCAAGCTTCGCAGCGATGAGCACCGATGGCGACCGGGCCGGCCTTGCCGAAGTGCCCGAGGATGCAGCGGTGTGGCAGCACGCCACTTCGACGCGCGACAACTGCCTCGGCCAGCAATGCCCGGACTATGGCGACTGCTTCGTCATGCGGGCGCGGCGCGAAGCGCTCGCCGCCGACGTGGTCGTCATCAATCACCACCTCTTCTTTGCCGACGTCGTGCTGCGCGACGGCGGCGTGGCGGAGTTCCTGCCGTTGTGCAACACGGTGATCTTCGACGAGGCGCATCAGCTCCCGGAGACCGCGCGCAACTTTTTCGGCGAGCTGGTTTCCACGTCGCAGCTCGTCGAGCTTGCGCGCGATGCGAGGCTCGAAGTGAGGGCGGCGGGAGGCGCTTCCCCCGAGCTCGAGCGCCTGGCGCAACGCCTGGAGCGCTCGGCGCGCGACCTGCGCCTCGTGTTCGGCGCCGATCCTGCACGGCTTGGATGGCGCGAAGCGTCCGCGCGCGAAGGTTTTGCATCGGCGCTCGAAGCGCTCGGTGGAGCGCTCGATGCGTTCGCCGCGCAGCTCGAGCAGGAAGCGGAGCGGTCCGAAGGGCTGCAATCGTGCCACCGTCGCGCCGTTGCGCTGCGCGCAACGTTCGCGCGCCTGCACGACGCGGCGCCGGCGGAAGAAGTGCGCTGGGTCGAAGTGTTCGCGCACGCGGCGCAGTTGCGCCTGACGCCGATCTCTCCCGCCAAGCTTTTCCAGCGCCAGGTCGATGAGCATCCGCGCGCGTGGATCTTCACCTCCGCCACGCTCGCCATCGCGGGAGATTTTTCCCACTTCCGCCGTGAGCTCGGACTTGCACAAGGCGGCGCGCACGCCTGGCCAAGCCCGTTCGACTACGAGCGCCAGGCGCTGCTGTACCTGCCGCGCGCAATGCCGGCCGACCCGAACGATGCTTCCTTTACCGAAGCGGTGATCGAGCGGGCGCTGCCGATCCTGCGTGCGAGCAACGGCCGGGCTTTCCTGCTTTTCACCACGTTGCGGGCGCTGCGCCGTGCGCACGCGCTGCTCGCCGAGAAGCTTCCCGCCGCAGGCCTCGATCTGCCGCTGCTCGTGCAGGGCACCGGCTCGCGCAGCGACCTGCTCGAGCGTTTCCGCAAGCTCGGCAATGCGGTGCTGCTTGGCGCGGCCTCGTTCTGGGAAGGCGTCGACGTTCGCGGCGAAGCGTTGTCGGTGGTGCTGATCGACAAGCTGCCGTTCGCGCCGCCGGACGATCCGGTGCTTGCAGCGAGAATCGAGGCGCTGCGCGCAAGCGGCGGCAACCCGTTCCTCGAAATCCAGCTGCCGCAGGCGATCCTCGCGCTCAAGCAGGGCGCCGGCCGGCTGATTCGCGATGCGGCCGATCGCGGCGTGCTGGCGCTCTGCGATCCGCGGCTCGTCACGAAGCCCTACGGCCGCGCGATTCTCGAGAGCCTGCCGCCGATGCGCCGCACCCGGGAACGCGCGGACGTCGAAGCGTTCTTCGCTAGAATGCCTGCATGAAAGTCGTCATCACCGGTGGCGGAGGTTTCCTGGGGTCGAAGCTTGCGCAGGCGCTGCTTGCGCGCGGAAAGCTGCATTCGCCCGATGGCAGCGAGCGTCCGATTTCGAAGCTGGTGTTGTTCGACACGAGCTTCCCGAAAAAACTGCCCGACGACGCCCGCCTGGAGTACGTCGCCGGCGATGTTGCGGACGCGGCAACGGTGGCTCGCGTCCTCACGCCGGATACGGCATCGGTGTTTCACCTCGCGGCGGTGGTAAGCGGCGCGGCGGAAGCTGATTTCGATCTCGGGATGCGCGTCAATCTCGGCGGCACGCGCCAGGTGCTGGAGCAGTTGCGCCATTGCGCAGCGCCGCCGCGCGTGGTCTTTTCCAGCTCGGTGGCCGCCTTCGGGGGCGAACTGCCGGCGGTGCTCGACGATTCGACGACGCCGAATCCGCAGACTTCCTACGGCACGCAGAAGGTCGCGGGCGAGTACCTGGTGACGGACTATTCGCGCAAGGGCTTCCTCGATGGCCGGTCGTTGCGGCTGCCGACGATCGTCGTGCGCGCCGGCGCACCGAACGCCGCCGCCTCCTCGTTTGCGAGCAGCATCCTGCGCGAGCCGTTGAACGGCAAGCCCTCGCCCTGCCCAGTCGGCCCGGAAACCGGCGTCTGGCTGCTTTCGCCGCGGCGCGTGACCGAATGCTTCGTGCACGCGCACGAGCTGCCGTCCTCGGCGTGGGGTGTCAACCGCGTCGTCAACCTGCCTGGAATCACCGTGACCGTAGCGCAGATGGTGGAAGCGCTTGCACGCGTTGCCGGCCCCAAAGTGGCCGAGCGCGTGACCTGGGCGGCGGATGAGCGCATTCGCGCGATCGTACGGACCTGGCCGGTGCAATTCCGCACGCCGCGTGCGCTGGCGCTCGGCTTTCGTCCCGACGAAGACATCGATTCGGTCGTCCGCGCCTACATCGCAGACGAAGGAATCCGGCTCTAGCGCCTCACCACTCGGGATCCCACAGCTTCCACCACGGCACGTCGCGCTTGAAGCCGCCGGGCTTCAGGTATTTGCTGTCGGGAAAGTTCTTGCGCATCACGCGGTCGGCGGCATCGCGCAGATCGCCCATGCCGAGCGCGTCGTACGCCTTCACCATGATGAACACGGCTTCCTCGATCGCCGGCGCTTGCGGGTAGTTCTGCACCGCGTACTGCGCGCGGTTCGCGGCGGCGACGAACGCGCCGCGCTTCATGTAGTAGCGCGCGACGTGCACCTCGTTTGACGCCAGCGAATTGACAAGGAAGCGCATGCGTGCGGCCGAGTCCTCGGCATATTTCGACTCCGGCCAGCGCGTCACCACCTCCTTGAACGAATCGAAAGCCGCGAGCGAGCCTTTCGGATCGCGCTCGGTCATGTCGGGATTGTCGAGCATCGAGAAGATGCCCTGGTTCTCGTTGAAGTTCACCAGACCCTTCAGGTACCAGGCGTAGTCGACGTTCGGATGGTTCGGATACAGCTTGATGAAGCGATCGGCCGCCGCGATCGCCGAGGCGCGCTCGCCGCTCTTCCAGTACGCGTAGGCGACATCCAGCTGGGCCTGCTGGGCAAACTTTCCGTACGGATAGCGCGCTTCCAGCTTCTCGAGATGCTTGATCGCTTTTTCCCAGTTGCGATTGTTCATCTCGTCCTTGGCCTCGCCATAGAGCCGCTGGGCGGACCATCCCGCGGTCTCGTCCCTGTCGGCCGTGGACGAGCAGCCGGCGACGAGCAGCGCGACGCACAACACTCGGAATACACTTCTTTTCATGGCGAAGAATTATAGCGCTGCACCCGAAGCGTCCTGGGAGGATGCGTTCGCCGCGAAAGTGCAGGCAAAGGTGCCGCCGCAATTCGCGGGCCGCAGGCTCGATCAGGCGTTGGCGCAGATGTTTCCGCAGTATTCGCGCAACCGGCTGCAGCAGTGGTTGCGCTCCGGGCACGTGCGCCTGGAAGGCGCACGCTGCGAGCCGCGCTATACCGTGATCGGCGGCGAAACGGTCGAGGTCGCGCCTCCACGCATCCCGGATGCCGCGACCCCGCTCGCGCAGCGAATGCCGCTCAAGATCGCGTTCGAGGATCGCGACCTGATCGTCATCGACAAGCCCGCCGGCCTCGTCGTGCATCCCGGCGCCGGCGTTCCCGACCGCACGCTGCTGAACGCGCTGCTGGCGCACGCACCCGAGCTTGCGCTCGTGCCGCGGGCAGGCATCGTGCATCGGCTCGACAAGGATACGAGCGGCCTGCTGGTGGTGGCCCGCAATGTTAGTGCGCAGGCTGCGCTCGCCGAGCAGCTTGCTGCGCGGACGATGCGCCGGACCTACCTCGCGCTCGTGCATGGCGATCCGCCGGCGAGCGGCATGATCGATGCGCCAGTCGGACGCGATGCGCACGCGCGCACCCGGATGGCGATCACGCGCCGCGGCAAGGAGGCGCGCACCCGCTATCGCGTGCTCGAGCGGTTCGGCCGCGCGGCGCTGCTGGAGTGCCGTCTGGAGACGGGCCGAACGCATCAGATCCGCGTTCATCTGCAGCACATCCGGCATCCGCTGATCGGAGAGCCGGTATACCGGCGCGGCACGCGTCACGCACTCGCCATGCCGAGGCAGGCGCTCCATGCGGCGGAACTCGAGCTCACCCACCCGCGCACGCGAAAGACCATGCGCTGGCAATCGCCGCTGCCGCGCGACATGGCCGTGCTGCTGGAACGCTTGCGTCGTGGCGAATGAAGTGATCCGGCCGGAGTGGCCGGCGCCCGCGCGTGTGCATGCATTCGTGACGACCCGTTTGCTCGGCGACATGCGGCAGGGGGCGGAGGGTCGACACCGCCTGCGCAAGCTGCTGCCTGCGGATCCGCTCTGGCTTCGCCAGGTGCACGGCGTCACGGTCTGCGATGCCGATTCGATCGGCGCGAAGGAAGATGTCGAAGGCGATGCGTTCGTGGTGCGCCGATCGCGCATCGCGTGTGCGATCCAGGTAGCCGACTGCATGCCGGTGGTGCTGACGACGCGCTCGGCCGACGTGATCGGAATTGCGCACGCCGGATGGCGCGGCCTCTCGGCGGGCATTCTCGAGGCCACGCTGCAAGCCATGCAGGCCCCGCAGCAGGAAGTTCTTGCCTGGCTGGGCCCGGCGATCGGGCCGCTCGCCTACGAAGTCGGCGACGAAGTGCGTGAGGCGTTTCTGGCTGCGGACGACAATGCGCACTCGGCGTTCACCGCGACGCGACCGGGCCACTGGTTGCTCGATCTGTACGCGGTTGCCGAGCAGCGGCTCGCACGCGCGGGCGTCACGCACGTCTTCGGCGGCCGCTTCTGCACGTACACCGAGCGCGAGCGCTTCTTCTCGTTTCGACGTGATTCGGCGAAGGAGCGCATGGCGGCGCTCGCCTGGCTCGTTTGAGCCGGCGCGTACAATGACCCGGTGACCCTGGGCTGGATCGTCGCGGCGAGCATTGCCGGCGGAACGCTTTCCGCCGGCGCAGCCGCGTTTGCGCTGCTGCTGCGCGCATCGTGGGTGCCGGTGCTCGTGTCCTTCGCGATCGGCACGCTGCTCGGCGCGGCGTTCCTGGAAGTGATCCCGCACGCATTCGAATATGGCAGCCCGCATGTCGCGGCCGGCTCCATCCTTGGCGGGATCGTCGCTTTCTTCCTGCTCGAAAAGCTGCTGCTGTGGAGGCATTGCCACGCCGAGAATTGCGAGGTGCATGACGCGCATGCATCGCCGGACGATCGCGGCCGCAGCGGCACGCTCATCGTGGTCGGCGACACGGTGCACAATTTCGTCGACGGCGTGCTGATCGCTGCGGCGTTCCTGCAGAGCACGCAGCTTGGCGTCATTACCGCGGTCGCCATCGTCGCGCACGAGATTCCTCAGGAGGTCGGCGACTTCCTGATCCTGCTGCATTCCGGGTATTCGCGGGCCCGCGCGCTCGCGCTGAACGTGGTTTCGTCGTTTGCGACGCTGGTCGGCGGAGTGCTCGGCTACTTTGCGCTGCAGATGCTGCAGAACATGGAACCCGTGCTGCTCGGAGTCGTTGCAGCAAGCATGATCTACGTGGCGGTCGCCGACCTGATCCCCGGGTTGCACAAACGCCCGCAGCTGCGCGACACGGCGAGCCAGGCGGCTTTGATCGGGCTTGGCATCGCAACGATTGCGCTGGTGCGGCTGCTGGTCGGCTCGCATGAGTGAAAAGCGCCAAGAATCAGTTCTCTAGCGTCGGACCGGGCGTGCCTCGCCGGCTGCATTGACGGTTTGAATGGTGCGTCGCAAAATGCGCCTCCATGCAGAACCAGCCTGCGCAGACCGACGCCCTGATCGAGGCGATCGCGGCTGCGCGTAATCAGATCGCCGATGGCTGGATGGCGCTCCTGCAGAAGACGCCGGCCTCAGCGGCGGTGGTTCCGGCCCTGGCAGCCGCTGAGGGCAAGGTTGTTGCGCAGCAAAAGGCGTATCTGGAGCAGCAGGCGCGGCTTTGGACGTCGCTCCTTGCCGGTCGCAGCGAAAGCGTCGCTGCCCCCGAGCCCGGCGATCGGCGTTTCGCGGCGCGCGAATGGCGCGAAAACCCCTACTACGATTACCTGCGTCAATCCTATCTGCTCGCCGCACGGTTCGTGACCGAGCTGGTGCAGGGTGCGCAGCTGGACGAGGCTTCGAAAGACCGGCTGAGCTTTGCGGCGAAACAGTGGCTCGATGCGATGTCCCCCGCCAACTTCGCCGCCACCAACCCGCAGGTGATCCGCAAGGCGCTCGAGACGAAAGGCGAGAGCCTGGTGCGCGGCATGGCGAATCTGATCGTCGATTCGCGCAAGGCGCGGATCAGCCAGACCGACGAATCGGCTTTCGAGGTCGGCCGCAACCTCGCAGTTACTCCGGGCGCGGTGGTGTACGAGAACGAGCTGATGCAGCTCCTGCAGTACGCGCCATCGACGCCGAAGGTCGGCACGATTCCGCTGGTAATGGTGCCGCCCTGCATCAACAAGTACTACATCCTCGACCTGCAGCCGGAAAACTCGTTCGTTCGCTACGCGGTTGCGCAGGGGCATACCGTGTTCATGGTGTCCTGGCGCAATGTGACCGAGGAACAGGGAAGGTTCGGCTGGGATGATTACCTGCAGCTCGGGCTCTTCGAGCCGTTCCGCGTGGCGCGCGAGATCACGCGCGCGAAAAAGGTGAATGCACTGGGGTTTTGCGTCGGTGGCACGCTGCTCGGTGCTGCGCTTGCCGTTCTCGCCGAGAAAAACGAAGACACGGTCGGCAGCGTCACATATCTCACCACGATGCTCGACTTTGCCGGCGCCGGGCAGCTCGGCGTCTTCATCGACGAGCCAAGCGTCGCCCTGCGCGAAGCGACGATCGGCAAGAACGGGATCCTGCCGGGCCGTGACCTCGCGTTCGTATTCTCGGCGCTGCGGGCGAACGACCTGATCTGGCCCTACGTGGTCAACAACTACCTGATGGGTGCCTCGCCGGCGGCATTCGATCTTCTGTACTGGAACGCCGACAGCACCAATCTGCCGGGCCCGATGTACTGCACTTACGTTCGCAACACGTACCTGGAAAACCGGTTGCGCGAGCCCGGTGCGTTTTCGTGCTGCGGAGTGCCGGTCGATCTGCGCAAGGTCGAGCGGCCGACCTTCATGCTCGCGACGCGCGAAGACCACATCGTGCCGTGGCGCTCGGCCTACCGCTCGTTGAACCTGCTAGGCGGCGAGAAGCGTTTTCTCCTCGGTGCGAGCGGGCACGTTGCCGGAGTGATCAATCCCGCGGACAAGGGAAAGCGCAGTTACTGGGCCGGAGAGCCGTATCCGCAGGACCCGGACAAGTGGCTCGCCTCGGCGACCGAAAAGCCGGGCAGCTGGTGGACCGAGTGGGCGCGGTGGATGGAGTCGCACAAGGGCGGCACGCGCAAAGCGCCTGCTGCGCCGGGGAACAAGCGGTATCCGGTGATCGAGCCAGCCCCGGGGCGTTACGTCAAACAACGGGCGGTCTAGCCGCCCAATTTTCGCAAAGGAAAAGCCATGGAAGAAATCGTGATTGTCGGCGCGGCACGCACCGCGATCGGCAAATTCGGCGGCTCGCTCGCCAAGATCCCGGCGTCGGATCTTGGCGCGCACGTCATTCGCAAGGTGCTCGAGCGCGCCGGCTTGAAGCCCGACCAGGTTTCGGAAGTGATCCTGGGTCAGGTGCTGACCGCCGGAGTGGGGCAGAACCCCGCGCGCCAGGCGGCCATCAAGGCCGGGTTGCCGCACATGGTGCCGGCGATGACGATCAACAAGGTGTGCGGCTCCGGCCTGAAGGCGGCGATGCTCGGTGCGCAGTCGATCGCCAACGGCGATTCGGAGATCGTGGTTGCCGGCGGCCAGGAATCGATGAGCCTCGCGCCGCACGTGCTCGCCGGCTCGCGCGACGGCTTTCGCATGGGCGACGCGAAGATGGTCGATTCGATGATCGTCGACGGCCTGTGGGACGTCTACAACCAGTACCACATGGGCGTCACCGCCGAGAACGTCGCCAAGGAGTACGCCGTCACGCGCGAAGAGCAGGACGAATTCGCGGTGGCGTCGCAGCAGAAGACCGAAGCTGCGCAGAAGGCGGGCAGATTCAAAGACGAGATCCTGCCGATCGAGATTGCGTCGCGCAAAGGGCCGGTCGTCTTCGCCGACGACGAGTATCCGCGCCACGGTGCGACGGTCGATGCGATGAAGGGATTGAAGCCGGCGTTCGACAAGAACGGCACGGTCACTGCGGGCAATGCGTCCGGCATCAACGATGGCGCCGCAGTCGTCGTGCTCACTTCCGCCCGCAAGGCAAGAGAACTCGGCCTGAAGCCGATTGCGCGCATCAAGGCATTCGCTTCCGCGGGCGTCGATCCGCGCTACATGGGAATGGGCCCGGTGCCGGCCTCCAAGCGCTGCCTCGCGCGCGCCGGCTGGGAACCGAAGGACCTCGACCTGATGGAGATCAACGAAGCGTTCGCCGCGCAGGCGATCGCCGTGAATCGCCAGATGGGCTGGGACAC
>DASUMM010000033.1:0-8689 GCA_036277655.1 Burkholderiales bacterium
GACCGGCAGGCGGAGAAAGAGATGACCGTCTTTTCGCGCCGGCTCGCGCGCAGCGCCAACCGCGATGGCGGCCCGGCATGAAGGAACGCCGTGCCGAAACAGGCGCGCTGAACGTGTTCGGCGAGCCGCTCGCGCCCTGCGGGCTGGATCCGCTTACCGGCTTTTATCGCGACGGTTGCTGCAACACCGGCTACGAAGACGTCGGCATCCACACCGTGTGCGCGAAGATGACGAAGGAGTTTCTCGCCTTTTCCAAGCGGCGCGGAAACGACCTCTCCACCCCGATGCCCGAATTCGGGTTCCCGGGGCTGCAACCGGGAGATCGCTGGTGCCTGTGCGCGGGGCGCTGGAAGGAGGCGCTCGATGCGGGCATGGCGCCGCCCGTGATCCTGCAATCGACGCATGAGGAGACGCTTGCCATCGTGCCGCTCGAAGTGCTCAAGCGGCACGCAATCGACGTGTCTTAGGCGGCGGCCAGGAGCGTTTGCTCGCCGAGGACTGCCACCGGCGATGAGTCCCGCAGGTCGTATCCGACGAAACGAACGTTGTCCGCGCTCAGCTGGTCGACCGTGACGCCGATCAGCCTGACGCGGCGGTTCTGCGCGAGCAGCACCACGCTTGCCGCGCACGAGAGCACGCTGACCGAATCCGGGGTGAGAAAGCAGCTATCGAAGAGCAGCACGTCGTTCGCAGGATCGAACGTAACTGCCTCGCCATCGTCGAGCGAGCTGAAAGAGTACTTGGCCAAGGGTTGCCTCCCGATTGGGCCACTCTAGGCGCTGCTCGTCGCACGCTTTCGAGACGCGGGTGCACCGAAGGGACCATGGACCGGAAGGATGTGGTGGAGTGGAAGGGGATCGAACCCTCGACCTCGGCATTGCGAACGCCGCGCTCTCCCAGCTGAGCTACCACCCCGGAGGCAAGGGCGTGATTTTACTCATTACGCGGGCGCACGAACAACGCTTTATCATCGCCGTCCATGCAGATCAGCGCCCCGTTCGGCTACAAGAAGATCGCCCCGCTGCGCCGGGACCACAAGGTGCGCCTGCCGGCGATCGGAGAGATCCCGCAGTTCGTGCGATCGCTGAACGCGATTCCCATCAGTTTCACCGAGTTCGGCCCCGTAGCACGCGACTTCCTGATCGCTTTCACGAGCGGCGACGGCGGCAAGACGTATGCCGCCGTGGCGGTGCTCGGCTTGTCGCCGGGGGAAAATCTTTTCTACGACGCAAACGCGTGGGCGCCCGGCACCTATCTGCCGGCCTATGCGCGGCGCTACCCTTTCTGCATGGCGAGGGTGACGCTCGACAACGTGCAGCAGCCGAATCGCCTGATTTGCGTAGAGACCGACCATGTGGACGACACGGCCGGTGAGTCGATGTTCGACGCGGAAGGGCAGGCGACCGAGAAGTGGAAGGCGATCGAGCGGCTGCTCACGGAGTACGAAACCGACCTCGAGCGCTGCCGGGAGCTCTGCGCGATCCTCGCCGACTACGCGCTCCTCGAGCCCTTCACCATGCAGGCGAACTTGAAGCAGGGAGGCGCGCTGCAGCTTGCCGGCATGCATCGCGCGAGCGAAAAGAAGCTGGAGGCGCTAAACGCGGCGCAGCTGAAGAACCTGCTCAAAAAAGGGATCCTCGGGCGCATCTACGCGCACCTGCTCTCGCTCGACAACTTCGCGCGGCTGCTCGATCGCCGCGCTGGGCGCTCCCAGCCTAGTTGAACGCCTCGGCGCGCTTCATCAACTCCTCCAGCCCGGGTTCGTTGAGATTCTTGGGCTTCCCCGGATGGATGATGGCGACCTGGCAGCTCTCCGCCGCCTCGACCAGCTGCCGGTAGGTGCCGGCAGTCGCATCGACGATGCGCGCCTGCTTGTTCTCGTCGTAGGCGAACATCCGGTTGTTGATCTGGGTGCACTCGTTGCAGGTCGAGCAGCGAGGCGTCTCGATGTAGGGCTCGTCCGAAGATGGTTTTGCTTGGGCCTCGATAGCGGGAGTTGCAACTGCCGCAGGCGCGGCTTGCGGAGATGCCTGAGCGGCCTGCGGAGATGCCGGCGCGGCCTGCGGCTCGACCTTCGCCTGTGCTTGCGCCTGCGCAAGCGCCCGCGCGACGTGCGAATTGTGGATACCGGCGAATTCCTGCAGGTTTCGCCACAGGTCGCGGCAGCGCCGTGCCTCGCGCAGCAGCCGTTCGTCGACGACGACCTTTTGCAGGCGGTCGGAGGAGTCGACCATCGCAAGGCTCGGCAGACGGCCCGGGATTCCGCCCGCCTCTGCATCGAGGCAGTCGCTCACCGGTGCGAGCGATTCGTTCCACGCCGCCCGCGGTACCTGTGCGAAGTGCTCCGAGAAGCGCCGATCGCAGGCGATGTAGTCGAGCAGCGTGAACGCGTGCTCCTCGACGACGCGCTGATGCCCGGCATCCTCGTACTCCAGCCGGTGCAGCGGCCAATCGCGCTCGGGCTGGGGGTTGTATTCGATCGTGAAGCGCGCCGCCCAGTCCCTGCCGGCAGCCGGGTCGTAGGCAAAGGCCGGAAACGCCCTGGATTCCATTGCGGCCGCGGCATTCAGGTACGCGGTGAGCCCGGGCGCATGCGGGCTGGCGCCGGAGTACACGCTGAAGAGCGCAGCGCCGCGATAGCGCATCGCACGATCGATCGCTGCCACGCAATGCGGGAAGTTCGAAGCGCTCGACTGCAGCACGAACACGTCCTGCAGCCCGAGCGCCATGCTGGCGATCTGCCGGGCGCGCGCGCCGAAGCCGAGATGCCCCGACTGGAATTGCGGCGGCGCCAGGATGTCATCCGTCTGCACCAAGATCTTCATCGGAAGTCCGCCGGCGAGGATCTCCATCAGCTCGGCCTGTTCCGACGCCGTCATCGTGCCGGTGTTCAAGCACACCAGGTAATCCGGAAATGCCGCGAGGTCGCGCGCATCGAGCGCGCTTTCGCCCAACTGCTCGAACAGCGGGTCGTGCCGCGGCTCGCTGTAGGCGCCGTCGATCTCCAGCCGCGCAATCGTGATCGCACGCCCGAGGCGGGCGAGCGCCGGGGCCCTTTCGCGAAAAGCGCCGAGCGCTGCTGCGCAACTTGCGAAGCGGAAGCTGTATGCCCGCGCCCCCTCTTCCCCCGCGTAGAGGCGCTGTCCGCGCAACGCTTCCAGCGTGCGCTCGATCCGGGCACGGCGCGCAGGCGACAGGCCGCCCGCCGGAATCCCCTTCGCAAGCAACCGCGACATGCCTTCGAAATCGAACACTTCCGCGTGCGTCGATCCGAAGCCGGCCTTGAGGTTCTGCGGCGTGCGTGCCGAGTGCGATCGCGCATCGTCCGCGCGCAGGATGTCCGAGAGCTTGAGCACCAGGCCCTCCACGTCGGCTCGGAACGCATCGAGCCGCTCCTGCTGCGCCGCTTCCCAGGCGTGCGCAATCACGCGGGCGGGCATCTTGCCATCGCAATCGAGGAGCACGCCTTCGGCCTTCAACTGCTTTTGCAGACGCGCAGTGCTTTCTGCCAGCCGCGCATCGCCAGCGGGGATGCGCGCTACCGCCTTGGTGATCAATTCGCCGAGCGTTCCGCCGACGCCTTCGGCGAGAGCCCTGCGGATTTCGCGCTCGAGACGGTGCGCGTGCGCGCGCAGCCTTCCTGGCTCCGGTCCGGTATCGGCTTTCAGCGCCTGATCGATCAGCTCGCTCAGAGACGCGCTGGATGCCTCACCGGCGCGCTGGCGCTGCAGCACCAGCGGAAAGCCGTAGCGCAATTCGGTCAGGTCGCGATATTGCGCGAGCGTGGCCGGTCGCAAGCCGCGCTCGATCACCGGCGCGAGGTCGGTTCCGCTGCGCTTGCCGGTGAGGTGGAAGGCGACCGGCGATTGCAGCTCGAGCACTGCGCTCATGACGCGCCTCCAGGCCAGACGGTGACCTTGTCGAGCTCGGCCTCGAGCCCGGCCTGGATGTACTCACGGGTGCGCGGCGTGGTTGAGCGGCGCAAGTCCTCGTAGCAGGGCACGCTCGGATCGTGATAGAGGATGCCGACTGGAATTTCGTCCACGTTGCCGGCGAGCTCTCGCGCCCGGTTGAGATTCGAGGGATCGTGCTCGATGCGGTTGCGATAGACACTGGAGACACCGGCGCTCGGCATCAGCCCCTTCGGATGCGCAAGCAGCTGGATGCGCTGCGGGTCGTGCAGCCAAGGATCCCACACCTTCGGCAGCCATTCCGGGCAGCGCTGCACGATGCGCACGAAAGAAAGGCCTTTGTGGTGGTACGCAGCCTTCACGACCTCGAACAGCAGTTCCGGAATCCAGTCGACCGCCTGCGCCACGAACGAGACGTTCTGCACGCCGAGCGTGACCGAGAGCGGCTGCAGCGCTTCCAAGGTCGATCCGCGCGGCGTCGTGTTGCTCTTGGTGCCGCGCGGCGAAGTGGGCGACGCCTGCATCTTCGTCAACCCGTAGATCTGGTTGTCGTGCAGGAACACCGTCATGTTCATGTTGTAGCGGATCGCGTGGATCCAATGCGCGGCGCCGATCGAGCAGCAGTCGCCGTCGCCGGTATTGACGAATACGTTCAGGTCCGGGCGCGCAAGGCGCACTCCTTCGGCGACCGGCAGCGCGCGGCCGTGGATGCCGTGGAATCCGTAGGTGCGCATGTAGTGCGGAAAGCGGCTCGAGCAGCCGATTCCGGAGACGAACACCGTCTTCTCCGGCCGCAGCCCTTCGTCGCGGCACAGTCGCTGCACGGCCGCGAGGATCGCGTTGTCGCCGCAGCCGCTGCACCAGCGCGGCACGCCGCTCTGGTAGTCCTCGAGCGCGTGGCGCTCTTCGACCAGTTGCAGCAGGCATTCGGTGGCGAGCATGTTCATCCGGTGGTCTCCTCTATTCCGCGAGCTTCGCTGCGAGTACGCGGCGGATCGTGCCCGGCTTGATCGGCTGGCCCTTCACCTCGCTCCAGCAATCGACGTCTACCAGCGTGCGAGCGCGCAACAGCATCGCCAGCGCCGAATAGCGGCGGTTCGACTCGTCGATGATTTCGTCCTCCATCCGGTCGCACCAGTTTCCTTCGATGGTCATTACCTTGCGGAACTTCTTCAGGATCTGCCTGAGGCCGCCCGCGAGCGGCTGCAGGAAACGCAGATGCAGCGATGACACTTTCGCGCCTTCGTCGCGCAGCGACTGCACCGCTTCCTCGATCGCCCCTTGCGTGCTGCCCCAGCCGATGACCAGCAGGTCGCCGCCGTTCGGATCGCCGAAGACGGCCGGCGTCTTCAGCGTCTTCTGGAAGGCCGCGAGCTTCAGGCTGCGGAAATGGAGCGTCTCCTCGTTGATTTCCGGGTCGTAGGCAACGTGGCTGTCGCGATCGTGCGCAAGACCGGTCACCGTGTGCATGCCGCCGGGTTGCCCGGGAATGAAGCGCCGCGCAAGACCGGTTGCGACATCCCAGTCGTACGGCTTCATGCCAGCCGGGACCGCGCTCTGATCGATCGGCGGCGCAATCCAGGTTTCGCTGAAAGCCGGGCGCGGGAACGGCTGCTGCGACGTCGCGAGACTCGCGTCGGTCAGCACCACGACCACCATGTTGAACGTCTCCGCGATCTTGCGCGCCGTGATCATCGAGTAAAAGCAATCCTCGATGGTGCTCGCCGCCATCACCACCTTCGGCGCATCGCCGTGGCTGCCGAAGATCGCGGCGAGGGCGTCGCCCTGCTCCACCTTGGTCGGCTGGCCGGTGCTCGGCCCGCCGCGCTGCACGTT
The DNA here is from genome assembly GCA_036277655.1 of Burkholderiales bacterium. Classification (GTDB taxonomy): domain Bacteria; phylum Pseudomonadota; class Gammaproteobacteria; order Burkholderiales; family SG8-39; genus 2-02-FULL-66-14. Next base: position 5,748 of record DASUMM010000033.1, read on the forward strand.
CACCACGACGAGCGGAATCTCGCTCATCACTGCGAGCCCGATCGCCTCCTGCTTGAGCGAATAGCCAGGCCCGGAGGTGATCGTCACCGTGCACTTGCCGGCGTACGACGCACCGATTGCGAAGGCGCAGGCCGCGATCTCGTCCTCGGCCTGGTGCACCACGCCGCCCACCTTCTCAAAGACGTCCGACAGGTAATGCGAGGCCGAGGTGGCCGGCGTGATCGGGTACATCGCGCAGATTTCCATGCCCGATGCGAGAACGCCGAGCGCGAGCGCGGTGTTGCCGTTTACGACCACCATCGGCTCGGTGGCGCGCTCGGCGGGGATCCGGTACTGGAAGTCGAGGTTCGCCTCTGCCCAGGCGTGGCCCGCCTCGAGCAGCTTGACGTTCTGCGCAACGACGGAGGCGTCCTTCTTGCCAAACGTGAGCGCAATCTGCTCGCGCGCGAGCTGCAGGTCGAGGCTGTAGAGGTTGCAGAGCATCCCGAGCGCGAACATGTTCTTGCCGCGCTTGGCGTCGGCGACCAGCGCCTTGCACTCACGCTCCATCGGGATCTCGATCACGCGGAAGCCTGCGGCAACGAGCTTTTCGTGCGTCTCGGCGTACGCCTTGGCGATCGTCGCATCCGAGTGCTGCCGCCACATGTTCTCGAGAAGGATCGTGCAGCCCGGTTTCTATTCCCCCGCGCGCACGCGGCCGAGCAGCACTTGCTCGTTGAAGGCGACAACCAGGTCGGTGTAATCGCCACCGTTCGTCACCCGGGTGGAGCCGATGCGGATGCGGTTGCCGCTCGCACCGGCGACGCTTCGGGCCGGAGGACGGATCTCGGCGGGGATGATCTCCACGGTCCAGATGCCGTTGCCCATGCGAGCGGCAATCGAGCCCAGGGACTGGCCGCAGCGCTGGGCGCCTTCGCCGGAGTCGCTGACGACTTCGATGATGTGCTCTTTGAGCGTGGTGACGGTTCTGGGAGTTACCTGGTGGGTTGTCGAGAAATTCATCGTGAGCGCACTGGTTTGTTTTTCCTATGATCTCGTTGTTTTTCGGCGAGATTCATGCCGAAAAACAACGAGACCGGGAGAGTCAAAATCGAGAAGACCTCATCTCACACGCGGATGCGCACGAAGTTGTGTTCGCTCGCATCGATGCCGAAGAGCTTCATTGCGGACGGCCCCGCCTCCGCATCTCGAATCCCGAGGTATGCCTTCATTCCGCGCGCGGCCTTGCGGCCCGCGCCCATCGCCTCGAGGACCGTGGCGGCGCCGGTGACGATGTCGCCGCCGGCGAAGACGCCCGGGAGGGAAGCCGCGAGATTTTCGTCCGTTTGCAGGTAGCCGCGCCTGTTCAGCTTCAGCCCCGAGGTCTGGCCGATGATCGGGTTCGCATTGGTGCCGATCGCGTAGACGATCTGGTCGGTCTCGAAGTCGAACTCGCTGCCGGCGACCGGCACCGGGCGGCGGCGCCCCGAAGCATCGGGCTCGCCAAGCTCCATCTTCACGCAGCGCATGCCGCGCACGCCTCCCTGGCCATCGTCCAGCACCGCGATCGGCGCAGTCAGCCAGTGGAACTCGATTCCTTCTTCTTCGGCGTGGTGCACCTCCTCGACGCGCGCCGGCGCTTCTGCGCGCGAGCGCCGGTAGACGCAGTACACCTTTTCTGCGCCAAGCCGCTTGCAGACGCGCAGCGCGTCCCTCGCCGTATTGCCGGCGCCGATCACCGCCACCTTCTTGCCGAGCGGCATCGGCGTATCGAAACTCGGGAAATCGCGCGCGCGCATCAGGTTGCAACGCGTGAGCAGCTCGTTGGCGGAGAGCACGCCGTTCAGCGAATCGCCCGGAATGCCGAGCATCGACGGATAGCCCGCGCCGGTACCGATGAACACCGCGTGGTAGCCCATCTCCTCCAGCATCTGCTCGATGGTGAAGAGCCGGCCGACGAGCGTATTGCATTCGAAGCGCACGCCGAGCTTTTCCAGATTCGCGATCTCGGCATCGATCACCTCGTTCGGCAGGCGAAAATCCGGGATGCCGTACCGGAGCACGCCGCCCGGCTGGTGGAACGCTTCGAACACGGTGACTTCGCAGCCGGCCTTGGCCATGTCTGCCGCGCAGGCCATGCCGGCGGGGCCGGAGCCGACGATGCCGATGCGAAAGCCGTTCGGCTCGATGTACGGCAGGTTCGTCCAGCCGTTGGCGATTGCCGCATCTCCGACATAGCGCTCGAGGCGCCCGATCGCCACCGGCTCGAGCGTCTCGCCGACGGTGCACACACCCTCGCATTGCGTTTCCTGGGGGCAGACGCGGCCGCAGACGGCCGGCAGCAGGTTGGTTTCGGTGATCACGTCGTAGGCGCCGCGCAGATCCTTCTGCGCAACGCGCTGGATGAACGACGGGATGTCGATGCTCACCGGGCAGCCGCGCACGCAAGGCTGGTCTGGGCACAGCAGGCACCGCTCGGCTTCGACCGCCGCCTCTTCCTTGCTGTAAGCGTGGGTGACTTCGAGGAAATTGCGCACGCGTTCCTGGGCGGGCTGCTCGCGCGCCCGGGTGCGCTGCTGCGGGATGGTGCGAATCGTCTTCTTCTTTGCCATCGCTACTGTCCGGCTGCCAGCGGCAGGACCGGCTCCTGGTTCATCAATCGGCAGCTTTCGGACCAGCGCGCGAGCGCGGCGCGCTCTTCGTCCCGATAGCGGCGCAGGCGAGACATCAGGTCGTCGAAATCGACCAGGTGAGCGTCGAAATCCGGTCCGTCGACGCAAGCGAACTTGACCTGGTCGCCGATCTTCACCCGGCATCCGCCACACATTCCGGTGCCGTCGACCATGATCGGATTGAGGCTCACCAGCGTGCGAATCTTGCGCGCCCGGGTCGCCTCGGCGCAGCCGCGCATCATCACCGGCGGGCCGATCGCCACGACTTCGTCGATGTCGGCGTGCTTTTCG
>DASUMM010000034.1:0-27752 GCA_036277655.1 Burkholderiales bacterium
ACATCGGCGGCATGCGGGGCGTGATCGAACGCAACAGCATGCGCTACTACTTGGCGATCGAGGCGTTTCTCGGTGCCTTGTCGGAGCCGCCGCCGGAGCAGCTCGAGAAGCGCCTGCGCGACTGGTTCGCGGCCACCGAGCGCTATCGGCGCCAGCTGCATGAAATCGAGCAGGCCGAATACCTGGAATTGAAGCGCAAGGAGCACCTGCGCCAGCAGGCAGGCCCCCTTGCTTCGCCATCTACGCGTTAGGCCGAGCTCAGTAATGCAGGCTCATGGTCAGATCGAGGTTCTGTCCGTCATAGGAGAAGCGGGCGGCAGAAAACGGCGGTACACCGAGCGGGCCCGTGGCATCGTTCGAGAAACCATAGCCTTCCGTCGGGACGCCGAAAATGTTGGTGTCGAGCTTGCCGTTCATGTTCTCATCGTGGATGACGACGATCGCATACGTCCCGGGCGGAATATCCTCGAAGTCGCAACGTGCCTGCGTCCGCCGGATTTTCATCACCATGACATTGGTCGCCTCGCGCAGGACCTCCGTGGGGAAGCCAACGTCGGAGTCGAACAGCGCACAAGCGACGGTTCCGGTGCTGTTTCTGATGTTCAGAATCTTTACGTGGATTCCCGGGCAAGGGGATTGAGCAAAGGCGGGAAGATGCACGAACATCAGCGCCGCCAGCCAAATTACGCCTGTTGACGCACTCCTTCGGAAACGCCGCGCGACCTTACGCATAACTTCGCAGGCGCTGCGAGAACTCTGCCAGCGGACGGATGCCGCTCGCCTCGGCGCGCTGGCACCAGTCCTGGAGCTGTTTCACGAGCTGCTCGCGCGTTGCGCTCGAGCGCCCCCAGACCGCCGCCAGTTCGCGGCGCATCGCATACATCCGGTCCAGCGTGTGCAATTTCGGCAGCGCTTCGGCAATCTTCGCGCGCTCGGTTTCGCGCAGCATCTTCTCGTCGCGGCCCAGACAAGGCTCCACGGGTTCCAGTGCGCGTGCGTCCGCGGGGGAAGTCTGGCGCAGCTTGCCGATTTCCTCGGCGAAAGTGCGCTTGAGCAACTGCGCGTACCTCGCCAGGACGTCGTAGCGGTTCGTCACGATTGCCTGCAGCGTCTGCGGATCGATCGCGGGTCGAGGCGCCGTGAAACGCGGAGTAGGCGCGACGTGCTTGACCCGGGCGAGGCCCAGCGCTTCGAGAATGCGGATGTACAGCCAGCCGATGTCGAACTCGTACCTTTTGTTCGACAGCTTGGCCGAGGTCGGATACGCGTGATGGTTGTTGTGCAGCTCCTCGCCGCCGATGAGGATGCCCCAAGGCACGATGTTGGTGCTGGCATCCGGCGTCGGCCAGTGACGGTAGCCCCAGTAGTGGCCAATGCCGTTGATCACGCCGGCGGCCCAGAACGGAATCCAGACGATCTGCGCGACCAGGATCAGCGCACCGGGCACGACCCCGAAGAGAATCACGTCTGCGACACCGCTCAGCACAATTCCCACGACCTGGAACTTCGAGTAGAGATGACGCTCGAGCCAGTCGTCGGGCGTGCCGTGCCCGTAGCGCTCGAGGGTCTCGGGTTTGCGCGCTTCGTTGACGTAGAGAAACACTCCGCGCCACAGCACGCGGTTCAGGCCGAGCACCTGCGGGCTGTGCGGATCTTCGGGAGTTTCGACCTTGGCGTGATGCTTGCGGTGCACGGCCGCCCATTCGCGGGTCACCATGCCGGTGGTCAGCCAGAGCCAAAGCCGGAACAAGTGGCTCACCGCCGGATGCAGGTCGAGCGCGCGATGCGCCTGATGCCGGTGCAGGAATACGGTGACCGAGACAATCGTGGCGTGCGTAAGGACCAGAGCCACGATCACGTGGCCCCACCACGGCAGATCAAGCAGCCCCGCGAACAGCACCGAGTCCATTGGCCTCTTCTTGCAGTCTACGCAGCGAAACCCTCCCTCCTGTGATCTGCATCAAGTGCTGAATGTTCGCGAGCGCACTGAAGAGATCGCGCGTCCACGACACCATCGGAGCAAGGATCGGGATCTCCCGGTCCGATCCGGCTTTCCAACCTGAAGGAGACTGTAATGAACTGGGATCGCATCGAAGGCAACTGGAAGCAGTTCAAGGGCAGTGCCAAGGAACAGTGGGGCAAGATCACCGATGATCAGCTTGACGTGATCGCAGGCAAGCGCGATCAGCTCTCCGGCAAGATCCAGGAGGCATATGGCATCAGCAAGGAAGAGGCCGAGAAGCAGCTCGCTACCTGGCAGGAGCGCTTGAACTAGACCGCAATCACTGCGTTGACCGCGGCGGGCGCAGCGAGCTCGTCCCCACTGCGCCCTCGCGCACCTCGCCGGCAAACGTCTTACCGGTCGCTATCGTTCGCGCCCTCCAGCAGTAGCAGCTCTCCCCAGTAGATCCAACGCCTCGTCGGCCCCGCCTGCGAGCGACGGCTGAAGCCCGCCCAGCCGATGTGTCACTGCGTGGACGGCTCCGGGCGAAGCGACGTCGGCTGGAAGCGAGCGTCACCCTGGCGGTTCTTGTCCGCGAGCGACTTGATGAGACCGTCGATTCCGCCTTCGCGCACCTTGGCGGCAAAAGTCTCGCGATACGTCGTGACCAGGCTGATGCCCTCGATCTTGATGTCGTAGACCTTCCAGGCCGCCGCCAGGTTTTCCATGTCGTAGTCCAGCGTCAGTGGGGGCGTCCCGGCCTGCCGGATCAGCGATTTGACCGTGACCTCGGTCGCGCCGGGAGGCGCGTGCAACGGCTTGAACTCGATCACCTGGTCGCGGTAGCTCGATAGCGCGACGGAATAGGTGCGCACGAGCAAGGTCCGGAACTCCACGGTGAGCGTCTGCTGCTGCTCCGGCGTCGCGAGGCGCCAGTTGCGCGCGAGGGCGATCTGCGTCATGCGCGGGAAATCGAAGTGCGGCAGGATCTTCGTTTCGACGAGCACGGCGACTTTTGCCGCATTGCCCGCCTGCATCTCCTTGTCCTGCCGGATGCTCGCGAGCACTTCCAGCGTGACCGACTTCAGCAGCACATCCGGCGCGATGTCCTGGCCCAGAGAGAGGGGCGGCGCAAGCACCGGAACCAGCACCAGCGCCCATCCGAGAAGAATCTGCCGCACGTTCATCTCTAGCGATCGACCAAAGCGAGCTCCATGCCGTTGTGGCTGAGCTTCTTGCCCTCGGGCAGCCTCAGGTAGGGCGCGGCTTTTTCGGCGCCGAACCCGTACGCAAAGCTCATCGAACCCCGGCTGAAATGGCCGGTGCCGTAGCCTCGGTAGATGCCCAAGCGCTGAAAGCGAAACGTCGCGGTGGCGCCATCGCTGCAGCGCATCTGCCCCGAGCCACCCAGGACTGCGCTCGACGTGAACTCGCCGGTGCATGTCAGGCGAGGGCTTTTCTGCGATCGAATGGCGAGGGTTCCGGCGCCGCTGAGATCGGCTTCCGCCTCACCCACGAACAGGTCTTCCGCCAGGATCGCAATGACCGGGCCTGTCGCGGAAAAGAGCCCTGCAGCCGCGAGCGTTGCGGAGCCCACGAGTCCGAACGAGGCGGCAAGAACCGGAATCAGTATTCTGCGCATGGGAATCGACCGCCGAATGCGTTCGCTCGAGCGCTTCGATTCAAGCGCTTCCCGCATGCGCAGCTCCACCCTCGGCCTCCCAGAGTTCCTCTGCGGAGTTGTCGGTCAGATCGAAGCGCCGGGCGGCCTCGGCCCAGTCGACGACCGACCACCAGGCCTTCAGGTAATCGATGCGCCGGCTTTCATAGCGCAGGTAGTAGGCGTGTTCCCAGACATCGTTCAGCAGGATCGGAAAACGATTGCGCATCATCGGGTGGTCGTGCCCGGAAGTCGTCAGCACTTCGAGCTTGCCGCCTTCGCGCCGCGTTCGTGCAAGCCATACCCAGCCCGAGCCGAAGAGCCCGGCGCCGGCTTCCTCGAACCGCGCCTTGAACTGCGCCAGGCCGCCAAAGTCGCGCTCGATCGCCTCGCGCAGCGGTCCTCCGGGTTCGCCCGCCGCTCCCGGTTTCATCGCGCGCCAGAACATGCTGTGATTGACGTGGCCGCCGGCGTTGTGGTGAACCGCGGTGCGGATTTCTCGTGGAACCTTCACGAGATTGCACAGCAGCCACAGCGCCGAAGCTTTGCGCAGCTCCGGAAACTTCTCCAGCGCCTTGTTCAATTTCTCCACGTACCCGCCGTGATGGATACCGTGATGCACCATCATCGTCCGTGCATCGATCACGGGCTCCAGTGCCGCATAGCCGTGATTCCACCGTGGCAGCTGATGCTTCTTCAGCACGCTCTCGGCGGGGCACAGGGTTTCGGCGGGAAGACGGTCCATTGCGCACAGCGTGCCGTCCGCTGCGGGCGTTGTCTGTGCTATGGCGCACGTTGGCGCCGCCCTCCGGCGGTCAACGGGACCGCCGCCGCGGCAACGGCACGGCCTGACCGGATCGCGCCGGGCTCGGGGCTACTTGCGCGTCTCGACCTGGACCAGCGGCTCTTCTGCCTGCGCACTGGACCGCGCGCGGCGCGGCCTGCCGAGCCGTTCGGCTTCTTGCTCGGACGTTTCCGCCGGCGCTGCGGCGTGCCGCGTCTCGACCATCTGCAATCCCGCGGTCGCCAAATACTCCTGGCGATCCAGCGGACTCGGCTCGCTGCGGACCGCAGCTTCGAACGCCGGCTGCGACGAGCGCGGTGCCGCCGGCGCCTGCGGTGCCGGCAATGGCGGTGCAACCATCTCGCGCTCGGGCGGCGGCGCTGCCGGTACTGGCTCAACCCTGTGATGTGCAACTGACTCTGATTGGGGAGCGCGCTCCGCTTGCATGACCTGCTCGGCTTGAGGAGCGTGCTCTGCTCGAGGAGGGGTGACATGCTCCGTTGCGATCGGCTGCGCTTCTTCTCGCATGAGCCGTAATGCTTCAGCGGTCTGCTCCGAGCGCACGTCCGATTCCGCCGGCCGCTGCGGACGCGATTGCGGCCGCTGCTCGGGGCGCTGATCGGTGCGCTGCTCGGGGCGCTGATCGGTGCGCTGCTCCGGCCGCTGATCGGGCCGCCGCTCGCCGCGCTGGCGATGACGGTCGCGCCGACCGCGGCGCTGCTCGCCGCCTTCCGGCTGGTGCGGCTGCGCCGAAGCGTCGGTGAGCTTCGCTTCGGGTCGGGGTTGCTGCGGGGGTCGTTGCGGACGCTCGCCCTGCGGACGCTCGCCATGGCGATCGGCATGCTGCCGGTCCCCGTTGTGTCGCTCGACATGCGGGCGCTCGCCGCCGGAGCGTTGCCCCTGCTGCGGGCGATCGCCCTGCCGGGGTCGGCCATCGTGACGCCCGCCGCGGTCTCCGCGGTCGCGTCCGCCATGACGATCCTGCCGGCGTGGCCCGCGATCGCGCTCTCGCGCCTGGCGGTCACCGCCGCCAGGAGCGGATTGCAGTGGTGTCACGGGCGCCGGTGGTTGCCCGGATGCGGTGACAGCCGATTGTGCTGCGGCCGTCGCTGCGGGCCGAGCGGCAGGTGCCTCGACTTTCCGCGGCGCGAGCCAACCCAGGAGGCGCTCGATCAAGCCGCCTGGCGCCGGGGCTGCCGGCGCTGCCGCGGCCTGTTGGGCAGGGGCGGTAGCAGGCTCATGCCGCTGCTGCGGCGCCCGCTCGGCGACGAGCGGCGCGGGTTGCGTCGGCACGATCCCTTTCACCACCGCTTCCTGCCGCTCTTTCTTCTCCGCTCCGTTCTCCTGCGCCGTTGCCGGCTCCTCGGGCATCTGGACCAGCTCGTAGCTCGCCGGCACGTGCTCCATCTGGTTCAGCTCGTCGTGCTTGAAGCGCTGCACGCGGTAGTGCGGCGTCTCGATGTGCGAATTCGGCACCAGCACGATGTTCACCTTGAGCCGGCTCTCCAGCTTCTGGATCTCGCTCCGCTTCTCGTTCAGCAGGAACGAAGCGACGTCGACCGGAACCTGCGCGTGCACGGCGCCGGTGTTTTCCTTCATCGCTTCCTCCTGCAGGATGCGCAGCACGTGCAGCGCGGTCGATTCGGTGCCGCGGATGAAGCCGGTCCCGCTGCAGCGCGGGCAGCTGATGTGCGCAGTCTCTTCCAGAGAGGCCTGCAGGCGCTGGCGCGAAAGCTCGAGCAGCCCGAAGCGCGAGATCTTGCCGATCTGCACGCGGGCGCGGTCGTAGCGCAGCGCATCGCGGAAGCGGTTTTCCACCTCGCGCTGGTTCTTCTGCGACTCCATGTCGATGAAGTCGATGACGATCAGGCCCCCCAGGTCGCGCAGGCGCAACTGGCGCGCCACCTCGTCCGCCGCTTCCAGGTTGGTGCGCAGCGCGGTTTCCTCGATGTCGCCGCCGCGGGTGGCGCGGGCAGAGTTCACGTCGATCGCGGTGAGCGCCTCGGTGTGGTCGATCACCACCGCGCCGCCGGAAGGCAGGTTCACCTGCCGGGCGTAGGCGCTTTCGATCTGGTGCTCGATCTGAAACCGCGAGAAAAGCGGAACGTCGTCGCGATACTGCTTCACCTTGCCGACGTTGGCCGGCATCACGGTCTGCATGAACGCGCGCGCCTGCTCGTAGATCTCCTCGGTGTCGATCAGGATCTCGCCGATGTCGGGCTGGAAGTAGTCGCGGATCGCGCGGATGACGAGGCTCGATTCCAGGTAGATCAGGAACGGGCGGGCGACGTACTTGCCGTCCGGGCCGGGAGTGCGGTCGGCGCCGGCGGCTTCGATGGCGCGCCACAGCTGCATCAGGTAGTCGAGGTCCCACTGCAGTTCCTCGATCGAGCGGTTGATCGCCGCAGTGCGGGCGATCACGCTCATGCCTTCCGGAACCTGCAGCTTGTCGAGCGTGTCGCGCAGCTCGTTGCGGTCCTCGCCCTCGACCCGGCGCGACACGCCGCCGCCGCGCGGATTGTTCGGCATCAGCACCAGGTAGCGGCCGGCGAGGCTGAGGAAGGTCGTCAGCGCGGCGCCCTTGTTGCCGCGCTCGTCCTTCTCGACCTGGACGATCAGCTCCTGGCCTTCGCGCAGCGCATCCTGGATGCGCGCGTGGGCCGGATCGATTCCCTGCCGGAAATAGCTGCGGGAGACTTCCTTGAACGGGAGGAACCCGTGCCGCTCTTCACCGTAGTCGATGAAGGCCGCCTCGAGGCTGGGCTCGATGCGGGTGACGATTCCCTTGTAGATGTTGCTCTTGCGCTGTTCCCTGGAGGCTGACTCTATGTCAAGGTCGATCAGCTTCTGGCCGTCGACGATCGCGACGCGCAATTCTTCCTGCTGCGTCGCATTGAATAACATGCGTTTCACTCTTTGTTCTCCTGCGCGCGCAGGAGCCCCGGTCTGTAGGCTCTTTCCCGGTCGAATCGATCATCGGTAGGGGAGGAACATTCGGATTGGGCCGGAAGGGCGTGCCCGTCTTCTGGCGGGGCTTGCACTTCCTCGCGGGGGTCGTTCCCTCGCGCGCGTTTCCAGTAGTATCGCTGCTTCCGGTGAGCGAAAGTAACCCCTGCTTCAGGTCCGGGTGGTACCGGGCAGGAGGCGGGTGGCAGGTCCCGGCGCGTGGCTCTTCGCTCATCGCGTCTTGTGGTCCCTGTGCCTCGCGGCTCGAAGCAGACCCGGGGATCATACGCATAATGAATGACTTGGACAAGGCACGCGCCACGATACTCGAAGTCGGCGAGGAATCTGCCGCGCAGCGGATCGACAATTTCCTGCTGCGGCGGCTGAAAGGAGTGCCGAAGAGCCACGTCTATCGCGTGCTGAGAAGCGGTGAAGTGCGCGTCAATAGTGGTCGCGTGAAGCCTGACTATCGCCTGCGCGAAGGCGACAAGGTCCGCGTGCCGCCGGTGCGGATTTCCGCCTCTGCATCCACGCGGCTTCCGCCCAAGGCTCTCGATCTTCCGATCGTCCATGAGGATGCGGCTTTGCTCGTGATCGACAAGCCCGCCGGAATCGCCGTGCATGGCGGCAGCGGGGTGAGCTTCGGGGTGATCGAGTCGCTGCGCGCCGCCCGGCCGCAGGCAAAGCTCCTCGAACTCGCCCATCGCCTCGACCGGGACACCTCCGGACTGCTCATCGTTGCAAAGAAGCGGAGCGCGCTGGTGGAGCTGCACCGGATGCTGCGGGATGGCGAGATCGACAAGCAATATCTCGCGATCGTCAAAGGGGCACCCCCGAAGAAAACGTTCCAGATCCGGGAGTCACTCCATAAGCACGTCACGGCCGGCGGCGAGCGAAGGGTGAGTGTGGTGGAGGAGGGGCAGCCTTCCGTGACCAAGGTACAAATGGTCGCCAAGTCGGATCGCTTCAGCCTGCTCCGCCTGGGATTGCTCACCGGCCGCACGCACCAGATCCGGGTGCACCTGGCGCACGCCGGTCATCCGGTGCTCGGCGATGATAAATATGGCGACTTCGAGTTGAACCGGGCGCTTGCGCGGCAGGGGGTGAAAAGGCTGATGCTGCACGCACAGCGGCTATCCTTTAAGCACCCGGTGGATCAAAACCCGATGAGACTCGAAGCGCCGTTACCTGATGGCATGCAGCGCTTCTGCGACGAGAATTTCCAGAAAATCAGCGCATGAACAGGCGTCAGATTCTGGCTGCTGTCCTTGGGTTCGGCGCGCTCCCTTCTTTGGCACAGGACAAGCCGAGACCGTGGCGCATCGGCTTCTTTTCGTCTGGTTCCAGGCACATGGGAACGGCGACCGAGTTTCTGGCCGGCATGAAGGAGCTTGGCTACGAGGTGGGCCGCAATCTCGTCGTTGAAGCCCGATACGCCGAAGGCAATCCGGCCCGCTGGGCGGCGATCGCCGATGAACTTCTGGCACTCAAGCCAGATGTCGTGGTCGTCTCGAGCACAGGAAACGCGCTTGTCATGAAAGACCGGACCAGCACCGTTCCGATCGTGATGGGTACCGTCGGCGATCCGGTGGGCGATGGCATCGTGCAAAGCCTCGCGAAACCCGGAGGCAACATCACGGGGAATTCGCTGCAGCTCGTGGACCTTGGAGGCAAACAAGTCGAGTTGATGGCGCAGGCGCTGCCTCAAATACGACGCGCAGCGCTGCTCATGGATCTTTCGCAGCCGAGGTCGCAGACCGAGCGGTATCAGCGGATCGCGACCTCCGCCGCCAGCAAGCACGGGCTCGCCTTGGAAGTGCAAGGCTTGGATAGCGCCGATGAGATCCGTCGGTTGCTGCGCAACCCTTCGATCCGCAATTCGGGAGCGCTGCTCGTCAGTCCGGCGCCGCGGTTCAACGTCCTGAGGGCGGAGCTTTGCCGTGCGTCGGTGGACTTGCAGCTTCCATTGATCGGGTTCTCCTCGGAATGGCCGCGCGACGGAGCGTTGATGAGCTACAGCCCAAGCTGGCCCGAGGCGTATCGCCGGGCGGCCTATTTCGTGGACCGGATCCTCAAGGGCGCCAAGCCGGCGGATTTGCCGGTGGAGCAGCCGACGAAGTTCGAGCTGGTGATCAACCGCAGGACAGCGAAAGCACTCGGCATCGTGATCCCGAGGGCCATCCTGCTGCGCGCCGACCGGGTGATCGAGTGAACCGGCGGTCCGCCCTGTCACTGTGCCTGGCGGTTGTCACGGGATCGCTTTCGGGCGTCTCGCTTGCTCAGCCGAAAGCGCGGACCTGGCGCGTCGGGATTGTCTGGGGAGGATCGCCAGCCACCATCAAGGTGAGCGAGGACGCCTTCATGGCGGGAATGAAGGAACACGGCTACGAGGTCGGACGGAATCTGGTCGTCCATTCCCGGTATTCCGAAGGAAACCCTTCCCGTTATCGCGGGCTCATCGACGAGGTGCTCGCGGCCAAGCCTGATGCCCTGCTCGCCGCCAACACCGGAGTCGCCATTCTCATGAAGGAAAGAACGGCGACGATTCCGATTGTGCTCGGCACTTCCGCCGACCCGGTGGGCGACGGTCTGGTGCAAAGCCTGGCGCGTCCCGGCGGCAACGTGACGGGCATCTCGCTGCAGCTTGCAGGCATCAGCGGAAAACATATCGAGCTCCTGAGCGAGCTGCTTCCCGGCATGCGACGAGTCGGGCTGCTGCTCGACTTGTCGCAGCCGAAAACCCAGCTCGAGCAATATGAACGGCATGCGCGGGTTGCCGCGACTGCAAAGGAACTGCGGCTCGAGGTGGTTCCCATCGACCGCGCCGAGCAGATCCGTGGCGTTCTGGATAGCCTGCGGGGCCGCGGCACCGAAGCACTCGTCATCGGCCTGTCTCCACGTTTCAATGCGTTGCGCCGGCAGATTGCCCAGCATGCCAACGAAGTTCGCCTGCCGGCGATTGGCTTCAGCGACGAATACACGGAGGAAGGAGGGTTGATCAGTTACAGCCCCAGCTTCGTCCTCGCGATTCGTCGCACGGCCTACTTCATGCACCGGATCTTTCAGGGGGCGAAGGCGGGCGATCTGCCGATTGAGCAGCCGACGGTGTTCTCGCTCGTGGTGAATGCGAACACGGCCACGTCGCTCGGTCTGAAGATCCCGCAGGCGATCCTGCTGCGCGCCGACCGGGTCATCGAGTAGCCGACCGGGGTGACGTCGCCTGTGCCTGCGCAGCGAGTTGTTGCGCAGGACATGTACATATCAGACAATGGGCATGTACATATGGAATGCCAGCAATGAGCGACATTACGCTTACCGCGTTGCGCAAGAAACTGTTCCGGGTCGCGGACCGGGTGCTCTCTACCGGGACGTCGGTTCGCATCCGGCGCGGCAGCCGCGTTCTGACCCTGTCGGCGGATGCGCGCAACGGGGATGCCGGCCGACTTGGCCGGTTGAAGCGGCGCAACCTGATCGCCGGTGACGCAGGCACGCTTTGGAAAGTGAAGGCGGGCAAGTGGCGCGGTCGCGCAAGCGCCGGCTGATTCATCTCGATACCCATATCGTCTGCTGGCTTTATGCCGGCCGGGTCGAGTTGCTGTCGCCGGCTGCGCGAGACGCGATCGAACGGGGGCTGCTCGCGGTGTCGCCGATGGTCGGGCTCGAACTCCAATACCTGCAGGAAATCGGCAGGATCCTGCGCGGACCGAGACGCATTCTCGCGGCATTGCGAAGCGAGCTGGACCTTTCCGTCAGCGATCTGCCGTTTGCCACCGTGGCTGCACGCGCGCAATCGTTCCGCTGGACGCGCGACCCCTTCGACCGGCTGATCGCCGCCGAGGCGGCCGTCGCTCGGGCGCGCCTGGTGACTCGCGACGATCTGCTGCGCCGCCGCTTCCGGGCCGCGCTCTGGTGATAGGTGTGGGATCGGCAAAGTTGGGCCAGACATGGCACGCCGTTATTCGCTGATCGTCTTCGATTGGGACGGAACGCTGATCGATTCCGCGAGCGCGATCGCGAACTGCATCCAGGAGGCGGCACGCGAGATGGGACTGCCGGTGCCGGATCGCGAGCGCGCAAGCCACGTCATCGGGCTGGGGCTGCACGATTCGCTGCGTCACGCGGTACCGACACTCGAGCCACATGGCTATCCGCAATTCATCGACTGCTACCGCAGGCATTTCCTGAACTGCGAAGACTCGATGCAACTCTTTCCCGGCATGCGCGAGCTGCTCGCCCGACTCAGGGACCGGGGTCATCTGCTCGCCATCGCCACGGGCAAGAGCCGGCGGGGATTGCAGCGCGCGCTGGAACTTGCGGTCCTCGAGGACCACTTCCATGCCACGCGCTGCGCTGACGAGACGCAACCCAAACCGCATCCGGCGATGCTGCTCGAACTTTTGCAGCAACTCGCGATCGAACCGCACGACACGCTGATGATCGGCGACACATCGCACGACCTCGAGATGGCGCGCGCTGCAGGAGTGGAAGCGGTCGCAGTCTGTTATGGCGCCCATCCGGAGCGCTCGCTGCGGGCGCTTTCTCCCCTCGCGTGCGTGCCGAGCGTTATGGAACTGGAGCAATGGCTCGCGAAGCACGGCTGATCTGCGATTCGAGCGCGCTCGAGGATTCGGGCAAGGGAGCGCGCTTCGAAGTGGACTACTTCGGCGAGAGCGCGCCGGCGTTCGTGCTGCGCTACCAGGGCCGTGTGCAAGCATATTTGAACCGGTGCGGCCATATGCCGATGGAACTGGATTGGCGCGAGGGCGAGTTCTTCGACCTCGAAGGACGCGATTTGATATGCTCGACGCACGGGGCGACGTACGAAGCCTCGAGCGGGAAATGCCTCGGCGGGCCGTGCAGCGGCACGCCCCTTGTCCGCCTGCAGGTCGAGGAGCGCGAAGGCAAGGTCTACTACTTGGGACACGACGATGACTGACGACGACGGCCGCTGGGAACGCGGAGTACTCGAGAAGCTGGCGATGGAAGCGCTACGGGAGCAGCGGCGCTCGCGCCGCTGGGGCATCTTCTTCAAGCTGCTGACGTTTGCCTACGTCACGTTCGCGGTGCTGCTCCTCTTCGACTGGAAGGAGCGCACCGGCACCGACGGCAAGCACACCGCGGTCGTCGAGATTGCCGGCATCATCTCGCCCGGCAGCGACTACAGCGCCGAGAAGGTGATCTCTGCCCTCAATGCCGCGTTCAAGGACAAGAATACCCAGGGCGTGGTGGTGCGCATCAATTCCCCGGGCGGCAGCCCGGTGCAGTCGCACACGATCTACGAGGAGATGCGCCGGCTGCGCAAGAAGTATCCGCAGATCCCGCTGCATGCGGTGGTGGAAGATCTTTGCGCGTCCGGCGGCTATTACGTCGCCGTCGGCGCCGATCGCATCTACGTCGCAAGCTCGAGCATCGTCGGCTCGATCGGGGTGCGCCTCGACAGCTTCGGCGTCACCGGTCTGATGGAAAAGCTCGGCATCGAGCGGCGGCTCCTCACGGCGGGCGAGAACAAGGCGATGCTCGACCCGTTCCTTCCGGTCGACGAGAAGCAGAAGGAATACGCGCAGAAGATGATCGGCGAGGTGCACCAGCAGTTCATCACCGTTGTCCGCGAGGGCCGCGGCAGGCGGCTGAAGGAAACTCCCGACATGTTCACCGGCCTCATCTGGACAGGCGCCAAAAGCATCGAGCTCGGCCTGACGGATGCCTTGGGCAGCCTCGATTCGGTAGCGCGGGATGTCATCGGCGCCGAGGAGATCGTCGACTACACGCAAAAGGACAGCGTCGCCGAGAAGCTCGCGCGACGTTTCGGCGCGGCGGTCGGCACCGCGGTGATGGAAAGCGCGGCGCGCTGGGGCGTGACGATCCGCTAGGCGCGCGCTGCCGTCACTCGAGGATACGATCGGCGCGCGCGAGCACCGAGCGCGCGATCGGCGTGCCGAGCGCGGCGGCGGCTTTGGCGTTGATCAGTAGCTCGAAGGTCGTCGGCTGCTCCACCGGCAGGTCGGCCGGTTTCGCTCCCCGCAGAATCCGGTCGACGAAGTAGGCGGCACGGCGGTGCATCTCGACGATGCTCGCGCCGAATGCCATGAGGCCCCCCGCTTCCGCGATTTGCGAGAACCCCATCGTCGGCAAACGTTGCCGGGTCGAGAGCTCGACGATCCTCTTCGCGCTCGAAACCAGCATCGGGTCTTCATTGACCAGTACCGCGTCGACACGAGCCTGCGCCATGCCGGAAAAAGCCCCTTCCAGTTCCTCGACCGATCCCACGCCGGCCCGGTGAACCATCAAGCCCCGAGAGATTGCGGCATCGATGACTGACTGCACCGAGCCCGGGGCGCCCACGCCGGTGTTGTAGACCAGCCCGATGCGCTTCACGTGCGGCAGCGCCTCGCGCAGCAGATCGAGTCGTTTGGCCGCGAGGGTCGGCCCGAGAAAGCTCGATCCGGTGATGTTGCCCCCAGGACGCGCCAGGCTTTCGACCAATCCTGCACTGACCGCATCCCCGGTCGCTGCGATGACGATCGGAATGCTCGTCGTGGCTTCCTTCGCGGCTCGCACGCCGGCGGTGGCGTGAGTCACGATCACGTCGACCTGGAGCCGCACCAGCTCGTTCGCCAGCGCCGGCAGCCGCTCGTATTTCCCTTCCGCCCAGCGGAATTCGATGACCACGTTCTTGCCTTCGATGTAGCCGTGCTGACGCAGGCCGGCGCGAAATGCCTCCACCATGCGTGCCCAGCCTGCGGCAGTCGGCATGCCGAGAAAACCGATTCGCGCAACCCTTGGGGGCGTCTGCCCCCGAGACGGCAACGGGACGGCAACTGCGATCGCAGCTGCCCCCAGCAATTTCCGGCGCGCGCGATTCATGGAGCGTTGCCGCTAACGACGATCCGCCAGGATCAGGAACACCGCGGGAGATTTCCCCAGCGCCCGACCGTCCCGGCGCCAATCCAAGATTCGGCGCATCGCGATCCATTCCGAGGGAAGCGTCAGGTCGCTTGCGACGCAAAGCAGCGTCGTCGGCGCGCAATGAGCGAGCAACGCGCCGAGCAGCGCGTCGTTGCGATAGGGAGTTTCGATGAAAATCTGCGTCTCGCGCTCGCGGCGCGAGCGCCTCTCAAGCTCGTGAATGCGTCGCTTGCGCGGCTCCGGCTCGCGCGGCAGATAGCCGCAGAACGCGAAGCGCTGTCCCTCCAGCCCCGAGGCCATCAACGCGAGCGTGATCGAAGAGGGCCCGATCAGCGGTGTCACGCGGAACCCTTCTGCATGGGCCGCTGCGACGAGCGATGCCCCCGGATCGGCGATCGCCGGGCAGCCGGCTTCCGCCAGCAGGCCGAGCGGCCGCCCGGCTCGCAGCGGCGCGAGCAGTGCGGGCACCGCGTCTGCCGCAGTGTGCTCATCGAGCCGCAGGATCGAAATCTGCGCGATCGGGCAGGGCATCTTCACGGCCGCCAGGAATGCGCGCGCGGACTTCGGATCTTCGGCGACAAAATCGCGCAGTTCGTGCACCTTTTCGCGCGATGCGGCAGGCAACGCGTCGATCGCAGGTCCTCCGAGCGAGGACGGGATGACGTAGAGGGTGGCCATCAGCCGAGGACCGGCACGCCGGTCTCGCCCAGCAGTTCGGTGAGGGCGATCAGAGGCAGCCCGATCAGGGAAGTCGGATCCTCGGTCTCGATGCGCGCAATCAGCGCGATCCCCAGCCCTTCGGCCTTGGCGCTGCCTGCGCAGTCGTAAGGCTGCTCGCGCTCGAGGTACGTCTCGATGCGAGCGCGCGTCAGGCGTCGAAACGTCACGCGGCAAGGCACTACCCGCGAACGAATCGCGCCGCTCGCGGCATCGAGTACGCTCACCGCCGTATCGAACACCGCGGTCCGGCCGCTCATGAATTCCAACTGCCGGATGGCGTTCTCGCGATTGCCCGGCTTGTCGAGCCGCATCTCGCCGCACGAGGCCACCTGGTCGGAGCCGATGATCACAGCATCGGCGAATCGACCGCAGACTGCGCGCGCTTTGAGAACCGAAAGGCGCAGCGCAGTGTCGCCAGGCGCCTCTCCGGGTAGTGCCGTCTCGTCGACCTCGGGCGAGGCCGATTCGAATCGCAGCCCGAGGCGCCCGAGAAGCTCCCGCCGGTAGCTTGATCCGGACGCCAGAATGATTCTCCGGTGCGTCGCCATGGCTTTGTTTTGACGGGACTTTTCACGGATGATATCATCCGCGCCCGATGCCGCACCGGCCGTTGATCGATGCTTTTGAGTTTGCCCGATCGAGCAGCCGGTTGAGCGGCGACTGGCCGATCGGCGACTTCCCGCGACTGCACGGGGTCGTGCACTCGAGTCAGGGAGCGTTGCCGTACCACCTGGAAGGCCTGCCGCAGGAGCAGGGACGGCCGGCGTTGCGGCTGCGTGTGGGCGGCGCGTTGCAGTTGACGTGCCAGCGCTGCCTCGGCGCGCTGGAACACCGGTTGGATGCCGAAGCAGTGCTGTTGCTCTACGCGAGCGAAAGCGAGATCGCGGCGATTCCGGTGGAAGCGGAAGGGCCGGATTGCATCGTTGCTGCGAAGGACCTGCCGGTGCGCGACCTGATCGAAGAGGAAGTGCTGCTGGCGATTCCGTTCTCGCCGCACCACGAGTGGTGTGAGCCGCGCACGCGGGAAGAAGCGGCGTCGCGCGCGAGACCGTTCGCGGATCTGCGCGCGCTGCTGACGAAGCACTGAAGGACACGCAACAGAAACACGAGGTTCGGGCGAAGCCCGGGCGAGAGAATTTCGACAAGGAGCCGACATGGCAGTCCCGCAGAACCGCAAGACCCCTTCCAAGCGAGGCATGCACCGCTCGCACGACGCACTCACGAATCCGCCGCTCGCCGTCGAGCCGACCACGGGAGAAGTGCACTTGAGGCATCACATCAGCCCGACCGGCTATTACCGCGGCAAGAAAGTCGTCAAGAGCAAGGAAGAAGAATAGGCGTCGCGGCGGGCGCACCCCGCCCGGCGGCACGCATGACGATCACCGTCGCGGTCGATTGCATGGGGGGAGACCACGGCCCGGCGGTCACCGTGCCGGCGGCGCTCGCCTTTCAGCAACATCGCCGCGATGTCGGGTTGATCCTGGTGGGTTCGAGCGGCGCAATCGCGCCGCTGCTGGGGCAGGCGACGCCGGGCCCGAGCCTGCGGCTGCAGGAAGCCACCCAGGTGGTGGGCATGGACGAGCCGCCCGCACAGGCGTTGCGCATGAAGAAGGATTCTTCGATGCGCGTTGCGGTGAACCTGGTCAAGAGCGGCGCCGCGCAGGCCTGCCTGAGCGCAGGCAACACCGGCGCGCTGATGGCGATTTCGCGCTTCGTGCTGAAGACGCTTCCCGGCATCGACCGGCCGGCGATCGCCACCGTGCTGCCGAACATGCGCGGCGGCTATACCACCATGCTCGACTTGGGCGCCAACGTCGACTGCACTCCGGAGCAGTTGATGCAATTCGGCGTGATGGGCGCGATGCTGGTTGCCGCGCTCGCGCACAAGGAGCGTCCCACCGTCGGCTTGCTCAACATCGGCATCGAGGACATCAAGGGCAACGACACGGTGAGGCGCGCCGCCGAGCGGTTGCGCGACAGCGGCCTCAATTACATTGGCAACGTGGAAGGCGACGACATCTACAAGGGCACCGCCGACGTCGTGGTCTGCGACGGTTTCGTCGGTAACGCGGTGCTGAAGGCTTCCGAGGGCGTCGCGCAGATGGTCGGTGCGACGCTGAAGGAAGAGTTCGCGCGCAATCCGTTCCGCCGGCTCGCGGCGCTGATTTCGCTGCCGGTGCTGCGCGCGGTGAAGGAGCGCATGGACCACCGGCGCTATAACGGCGCGAGCCTCCTCGGCTTGCGCGGCGTGGTGATCAAGAGCCATGGCTCGGCCGACGTCTATGCGTTCGGCCAGGCGCTCCATCGCGCCGTGGAAGAAGTGCAGAACGAAGTCGTCCAGCGAATTACACAACGCATGGCGTCGACCGTTCCGACGCCTGCGCTCTCGAGCGTCGCTGCCACATGACGTATGCGCGCATCGTCGGCACCGGCAGCTATCTGCCGCCGCGCGTCATGCACAACGACGAGTTCGCGAAGCGGCTCGATACCAGCGACGCCTGGATCCGCGAGCGCACCGGGATCGTCGAGCGGCGCATCGCCGACGAATCGCAGGCCTCCAGCGACCTCGCGCTCGAAGCGAGCCGCGCGGCACTGGCGGCGGCCGAGCTTACGCCCGCCGACATGGATCTGATCCTCGTCGCCACCTCGACCCCGGATTACATTTTTCCCAGCACCGCATGCCTGCTGCAGGCGAAGCTCGGCGTGCGCGGCTGCCCGGCGTTCGACGTGCAGGCGGTGTGCAGCGGCTTCGTGTATGCGCTTGCGACCGCGGACCAGTTCATCCGCAGCGGAACGCACCGGCGCGCGCTCGTCGTCGGTGCGGAAGTGTTCTCGCGCATCCTGGACTGGAACGACCGCGGCACCTGCGTGCTGTTCGGCGATGGCGCGGGCGCAGTCGTACTGGCAGCCGGCTCGACTCCCGGCATCCATGCGAGCGCGCTGCACGCCGACGGCAGCTACGCCGACATCCTTTCCGTCCCTGGGAACGTTTGCGGCGGCAAGGTCATCGGTTCGCCTTTTCTGCAGATGCAGGGCCACCAGGTGTTCAAGTTTGCGGTGAAGGTGCTGGACGAAGTCGGCCGCGAAGTGCTCGAGGCGGCAAACATGCGGATGGACGACGTCGATTGGCTGATCCCCCATCAGGCCAACGTGCGGATCCTCGATGCGACGGCG
This sequence comes from Burkholderiales bacterium, assembly GCA_036277655.1. Lineage (GTDB taxonomy): Bacteria > Pseudomonadota > Gammaproteobacteria > Burkholderiales > SG8-39 > 2-02-FULL-66-14. The sequence goes on from DASUMM010000034.1 coordinate 18,133, forward strand.
CGCAAGCTCGGCCTGCCGCGAGAGCGGCTGGTGGTCACGGTCGAAAAGCATGGCAACACTTCGGCCGCCTCCATTCCGCTTGCGCTCGACGAGTATGTGCGTGCGGGAAAAATCCGCTCCGGCCAGCGCGTGCTGATGGAAGGCGTCGGCGGCGGCTTCACCTGGGGCGCGGTGCTCGCCACATTGTGAGGATCCGATGAAGCTCGCTATGGTATTTCCGGGGCAGGGCTCGCAATCGGTCGGCATGCTGCGCGCCTACGAAAGCCTGCCGGGAGTCGATCGGGTGCGCGCGGTCGCTGCGCGAATCCTTGGCGAGGATTTCGTCCGCCTGCTCGATGAAGGGCCGGCAGAGCAGCTGAGTCTCACCGTGAACACGCAGCCGGCGATGCTGCTGGCCGGCGTGATGGCGTTTGAGGCGTGGCGGGACTCGGGAGGAGCACTCCCGTCGGTCGTCGCCGGCCATAGCCTGGGCGAATACAGCGCGCTCGTCGCGGCCGGTTCGCTTTCGCTCGAGGATGCGCTGCCGCTCGTTCGTTTCCGCGCGCAGTGCATGCAGCAGGCCGTGCCCGAAGGCGAAGGTGCCATGGCGGCGATCCTCGGTCTGGATGACGAGCTGGTGCGCGCCGCCTGCGCAGAAAGCGCGCAGGCAGAAGCGGTGCAGGCGGTGAACTTCAACGCGCCCGGGCAAGTGGTGATTGCCGGCCACAAGGGCGCAGTCACGCGCGCGATTGCGGCGTGCAAGGCCAAAGGCGCCAAACGCGCCATGCCGCTACCTGTGAGCGCGCCGTTTCATTCGAGCCTGATGCGGCCGGCTGCAATGCGGTTGAAGGAGGCGCTCGATCGCATCGAGATCCGCACGCCGAGCATTCCGTTGATCAACAACGTCGACGTCGCGGTCGAAAGCGATCCGGCGCGCATCCGCGATGCGCTGGTTCGCCAGGCCGCGGCGCCTGTGCGCTGGGCGGAGACGATCCGGCGCGTCGCCGCGGAGGGCGCCACGCACGTGGTCGAATGCGGCCCCGGGAAAGTGCTCTCCGCGCTCGTCAAGCGGATCGATGGCAGCTTGCGCAGCCACGCGCTTGCCGATGCGGCCACGCTCCGCGAGACGCTCGATTCGATCCGGGAGAGTTGAATCATGCTGCAGGGAAAAGTCGCGCTCGTCACGGGCGCTTCGCGCGGCATCGGTCGCGCCATTGCGCTGGAGCTCGGGCGGCTGGGCGCCACCGTGGTCGGCACCTCGACGACCGAGAGCGGCGCAGACGCCACCACCGAAGCGCTCGCACAGGCGGGCGCCGCCGGGGCCGGGCGGGTGCTCGACGTTCGCGATGCATCGCGCTGCGACCAGCTCGTGGCCGCCGTGCAAAAGGAGTTCGGCGACATCGGGGTCCTCGTCAACAACGCGGCGATCGTGCGTGACAACCTGGCGCTGCGGATGAAGGATGCCGAGTGGGACGAAGTGATGGAGACGAACTTGCGCCCGGCGTTCCGGCTTGCGCGCGCGGTCATGCGGCCGATGATGAAAGCGCGCTGGGGTCGCATCATCAGCATCAGCTCGGTCGTCGCCGCCTCGGGCAACGCCGGCCAGGCGAACTATGCAGCTGCCAAGGCGGGCCTTGCCGGCATGACGCGCTCGCTCGCGCGCGAGCTCGGCAGCCGCAACATCACGGTGAACTGCGTGGCTCCGGGTTTCATCGACACCGACATGACGCGCTCGCTGTCGGACGAGCAGCGCAATGCGCTGCTCGCGCAGATTCCGCTCGGGCGGCTCGGCAGGCCGCAGGAGGTCGCGGCCGCCGTCGCCTATCTCGCTTCACCGGCCGGCGACTACGTCACCGGTGCGGTGCTGCACGTGAACGGCGGGATGTTCATGGCGTAGCGTTCTTTCGGCGCCGGCCGCGCGAAGCGGCGGTCGCCGAGGCGATTCCGGGTAAAATACGACGCCCACAGGGGAAGGAGCATCCGAGCATGGAGAACATCGAACAACGCGTGCGGAAAATCATCGCCGAGCAGCTGGGCGTGAACGAGGCGGAGATCAAGAACGAGTCGTCGTTCGTCGACGATCTGGGCGCCGACTCGCTCGACACGGTCGAGCTGGTCATGGCGCTGGAAGAAGAATTCGGCACCGAGATCCCCGATGAAGAGGCAGAGAAGCTCACCACAGTGCAGCAGGCGATCGACTACGTGAGATCGCACGCAAAATCGTAGAGGGCCCATCCATGCGTCGGCTTCCGCAACCCTGGAAGCGGCGCCAAAAGTGAACGCAGCAAGCGCCCAAGTGTCGCGCCGCCGAGTCGTCGTCACCGGGCTAGGCATCGTCAGCCCGGTCGGCAACAACGTCCAGGAGGCCTGGAGCAACATCGTCGCCGGAAAATCGGGGATCGGCCCGGTCACGCGCTTCGATCCGTCTCGCCTCGCGAGCCGCATGGCCGGAGAGGTCAAGGGGTTCGACGTGTCGCAGTACCTGCCGCCGAAAGAGGCGCGCAGGATGGACACCTTCATCCATTACGGAATCGCTGCCGGGGTGCAGGCGTGGCGCGACTGTAAGCTCGAGATCACGCCGGAAAATGCGGAGCGGGCAGGCATCAACTTCGGCTCCGGGATCGGCGGCCTCCCGCTCATCGAAGCGACGCACGAGGAACTGCAGAAGAACGGCCCGCGCCGCATCACGCCGTTCTTCATCCCGGGCAGCATCATCAACATGATCGCAGGGAATCTGTCGATCCTGCTCGGCACCAAGGGGCCGAACCTGGCGATGGTCACGGCGTGCACCACGTCGACCCATTGCCTCGGCGAGGCCGCCAAATCCATCCGCCTCGGCGAAGCCGACGTGATGATCGCCGGAGGCGCGGAGGCTGTGGTCACCGAGCTGGCGATGGGCGGATTCGCTTCGGCGCGCGCGCTCTCGACGCGCAATGACGATCCGCAGGGCGCGAGTCGCCCGTGGGATCGCGATCGGGATGGTTTCGTGCTGAGCGAAGGCGCCGGCGCGGTGGTGCTGGAAGAGTACGAGCATGCGCGCTCGCGGGGCGCGGCGATCTATTGCGAGCTCACCGGCTACGGCGTCTCCGCGGATGCCTACCACATGACCGCGCCAAGCGAGGACGGCGATGGCGCGTTCCGCTGCATGCGCAACGCGCTCCGCGACGCCGGCCTGAATGCCGATGCGGTCGATTACGTCAACGCGCACGGCACCTCGACGCCGCTTGGCGATATCGCTGAGACCATCGCCGTCAAGCGCGTCCTCGGTGACCATGCGCGGCGCGTCGCGGTGAATTCCACCAAGTCGATGACCGGCCATCTGCTCGGCGCCGCCGGGGCCGTGGAAGCGATCTTCACGGTGCTCGCCTTGCGCGACCAGGTTTCGCCGCCGACCATCAACCTGCAGAACCAGGACCCGCAGTGCGACCTGGACTACGTGCCGAACACTGCACGCAAGATGCAGATTCGCGCCGCGCTTTCCAATTCGTTCGGCTTTGGCGGGACGAACGGCACGCTCGTCTTCTCCAGGGTTTGAGCGATTCCGGCATTCTCCGCGCGCTCCACTTGCGGCCCTCGTGGAGGCTTGCGGTGCTGATCGTCGCAGCCCATCTGCTCGCCGCGTTCTGCATCCTGGCGGTCAGCACCAGTGGCGCCGCGCTCGCGCTCGCGGTGCTGGTGCTTGCGCTGGGATTCGCGAGCGCCTGGGACCGCGCGCTCCTTCGCGCCGGGCAGTCGCCTCGCTCGCTGGAAATCTCGACGCAGGGACGGCTCGACGTGCGCCTCGCCGACGGCTCCCGCGTGCCGAGCGAAGCAGCGCGCGTGGTGAATCGGCTGCTGGTTGCCTTGATCCTGCGCAATCGAAAGCGAAATTCCGTGCTGATCGTTGCCGGCATGCTTGCTCCGGAAGAGTTTCGCCGCCTGCGAGTTTGGGCGCTGTGGGGAAGGCTGCCCGGCGTGGCGCCAGCACAACTGCCCGGCTGAGTGGCGTCCGATTTGAACGACGAACTATTTGCAGAAGGCATGGTCTGTGGCACATAGGCGACACGAGTCGGGCCGGTTCGGCGGTGGTGGGCAGCTGCCTCAGGGCGAGCCGGGGTGGATCGGGTGACCGACCGCGATATCGATCGTGAGCTGGTCGCGCGGGCGCAGCGCGGCGACAAGCAGGCGTTTGCGATGCTGGTGGAGAAATACCAGCGCAAGCTCGCAAGGCTCTTGTCGCGGCTGATCCGCGATCCGGCCGAGGTCGAGGATGTGACGCAGGAAGCTTTTATCCGGGCGTACCGCGCCCTGCCGGCATTCCGCGGCGAGAGCGCGTTCTACACGTGGCTGTACCGGATCGGCGTCAACACGGCGAAGAATCACCTGGTGGCGCTCGGGCGGCGGGCGCCGACCTCGACGGACGTGGAGTCCGGGCAGGCCGAAGGGTTCGACGAAGGAGAGCAGCTACGCGACATCAACACGCCGGACAGCGTGCTCCTCTCGAAGGAGATCGCGGCCACGGTAAACGGGGCGATCGAGGAGTTGCCCGAGGAGTTGCGCAGCGCAATCCAGCTGCGCGAGCTGGAGGGGCTGAGCTATGAGGAGATTGCGAAGATGATGGATTGCCCCATCGGCACGGTGAGATCGCGAATCTTCCGTGCCCGCGAGGCGATCGCCGAGCGGCTGCGGCCGCTGCTGGAAACGGGTGCAGGGAAGAGGTGGTGAGGGGATGAAAAGCGGGTGAAAGCATGAAAGCGAAGGTTTCGGAGTGGATGGACGGCGAGCTGGACGGTGCGGAGGCCGAACGACTTGCTCTGGCGCTGCGCGAAGACGGCGAAGACCGGCAGACGTGGCGGATGTATCACCTGATCGGCGATGCGCTGCGCGACACGCGGGCGCTCTCTGCGGGCTTCGACGAGAAGATGCGGGAGCGCCTGGCGGCAGAACCGACGGTGCTGGCTCCTGCCGAGCCGGCGGAGAGAGCGAAGCGCCGGCTGCGGGGATTCCTGATGCCGGCGGCGGCCAGCGCGGCTGCCATGGCCCTGGTCGGATGGCTTGCGTTCGCACCTGAGCGCGGCGGCCCGCCAGCCGGCATGGCACCCGTGGCAACCGCCCCGTTGGCGCAACCGACCGTCGTCTCGGTCGCTTCGGAGCCGGCGTCGGTGCCGCTGCCGCTGGCGACCGAGGATTACCTGCTGGCGCACCAGAATTACGCCTCTCGCAGCCTGTCGCGCGGCGTTGCGCCCTACGTACGGACCGTTTCGGGGCGCTCGGCGGAGTACAAGCGGTGAGGCTGCTGGCGCTTGCGCTGGTCGCGGCATGCGGGCTTGCGCAAGCGCAGACAGGACAGGCAGGGGCCGACGCGCTCGATCTCCTGCAGCGCATCCACCAGGCCACGCAGCGGCTCTCGTACACCGGCACGTTCGTCTACCAGCAGGGCACCCGCTCGGAGACATCGCGGATCGCCCGCATCGCCGACGCCTCCGGCGGCATCGAGCGCCTGGAAGCGCTCGACGGCGTGCCGCGCGAACTGGTCCGCACGCGCGATGGCGTGCGCTGCTATCTGCCGGAATCGCAAACCGTGAAAGTGGAGCGGGCCGGGGCGCAGCGCGATTTTCCCTCCATCCTGCCCGACCGGCTGAGCGATCTGACGCAGCACTATACGATTTCCCGCGGCGCGAACGCCCGCATCGCCGGCTTCGACTGCGAGTCGGTCGTGCTCACCTCGCGCGACGACCTGCGCTACAGCTACGTCCTGTGGGCCGACATCCAGACGGGGATGCTGCTTCGCGCGAGAACCGTCAGCGAAAAGGGCGAGACGATCGAGCAGTTCACGTTCACGCAGCTGCAGATCGGCCCGGTGGCGCGCGACAAGGTGAAGTCGAAGCATGTCACCAAGAACTGGCGCATCGAAGACTCAGCGGCCGCACCGGCCAATCTGGCGCAGGCCGGGTGGACGGTGCATGCCGAGCTGCCCGGGTTCCGCAAGGTGGGCGAGGTGCGCCGCAAGCGGGAGTCGGTTCAGGTCGGGCAGATCGTCTATTCAGACGGCCTCGCGGCGGTGTCGGTGTTCATCGAGCCGCTCGCCGAAGGACGCGAATCGGTGCGAACGGGCTTGTCCAGCGTCGGGCCCACCCATATCTACACGCGGGAAGTGGCCAACCATCTGGTGACGGTGGTCGGGGATGCCCCAGCGGCCAGCGTCCGGCGCATCGCTGACCGTGTCGAATACAGGCGCCCGCAATAGGAGAGCATGAGAATGGAACGGATGAGTCGTTGGATCCTGGCGCTCGCGTTGGCGGCTTCGACGCAGGCGGTGGCGCAGGATCGCATCCTGCCGGACTTCACGCGCCTGGTGGAAGACCAGGGCGCAGCAGTCGTCAACATCAGCACCACGCAGGCGGCCAGGCGCCCCTCCGGCGGGGCGGTGCCGCAAGTCCCGGGCATCGAGGACGAGGAGGTGCTGGAATTCTTCCGTCGATTCGTGCCGCGGCCGGGCCCCGGGCAGGGACCGGGCCCGGGGGCGCGCCCGGAAAGCCGCTCGCTCGGCTCGGGTTTCATCATCAGCGCAGACGGCTACATCCTGACGAACGCCCATGTGGTGGAAAGCGCCGAAGAGATCAACGTGCGGCTCACCGACAAGCGCGAGTTCAAGGCCAAGGTGATCGGCGCCGACAAGCGCACCGACCTCGCAGTCATTCGAATCGAGGCGGCGAGCCTGCCGGTGGTGCGGTTCGGCGATCCGCACAAGCTGAAGGTGGGCGAATGGGTGGTTGCGATCGGCTCGCCGTTCGGCTTCGACAACACGGTCACCGCCGGCATCGTCTCGGCCAAGGGCCGTTCGCTGCCGCAGGAGAACTTCGTGCCGTTCATCCAGACCGACGTCGCCATCAATCCGGGGAACTCCGGCGGCCCGCTCTTCAACATGCGCGGCGAAGTGGTCGGCATCAATTCGCAGATCTACAGCCGTACCGGCGGCTTCATGGGACTTTCGTTCGCCATTCCGATCGATGTGGCGCTCGATGTGCAGCGCCAGCTGCGCGAGAAAGGACGCGTTTCGCGCGGCCGCATCGGCGTCGTCATCCAGGAGGTGACGAAAGACATCGCGACTTCGTTCGGACTGGAGCGCGCGCGCGGTGCACTCGTCAATTCGGTAGAGAAGGGAAGCCCGGCGGAGAAGGCAGGGATCGAGGCGAGCGACATCATCACGAAGTTCGACGGCAAGCCGGTGGACTCCTCGAGCGACCTGCCGCGGATCGTCGGCGCGACCAAGCCCGGCTCGCAGGTAAGCCTGGAGGTGCTGCGCAAGGGCGCCCCCCGCACCGTCAACGTGGTGGTGGGCGAGCTGCAGGAAGAGCGCATCGCCGCGCGCGACGCCCCCAAAGGCGAGCGGAAGCCCGTCGAAGTGGCGGCCAACCGCTTGGGCCTGGTGGTTGCCGAGCTGACGCCGGAGCAGAAGAACAGCCTGAAGCTCAGCTCCGGGCTCGTCGTCACCGACGTGCGGCAGGACGCCCGCGCCGAACTGCGCAAGGGCGACATCCTGCTCACGCTGGTGCACAAGGGCCAGCACACCGAGCTCAGGTCGGTGGACCAGTTCAACAAGCTGCTCGCCGGCCTGGACAAGACGGCGGTGATCACCCTGCACGTGAAGCGCGGAGAACAGACGGCCTTCGTCACGGTCACCGGGCTTGCCGACAAGGGATAGCGTTGCAGCGTTGCGGTAAGATACCGCCCCCTCACGCGAAAAAGGGTGCCTCCGGCACCCTTTTTTCATGATGCAGAGCCGGATCCGCAACTTCTCGATCATCGCCCACATCGATCATGGCAAGTCGACGCTCGCCGATCGGCTGATCCAGCTTTGCGGCGGCCTCGCCGAGCGCGAGATGACCGAGCAGGTGCTCGACTCGATGGATCTCGAGCGCGAGCGCGGCATCACCATCAAGGCCCAGACGGTGGCGCTCAGCTACCGGGCCCGCGACGGCGAGACGTACCTGCTGAACCTGATCGACACCCCCGGGCATGTCGACTTCTCCTACGAGGTAAGCCGCTCGCTCGCCGCCTGCGAAGGGGCGTTGCTGGTGGTCGATGCGTCCCAGGGGGTCGAGGCGCAGACGGTCGCCAACTGCTACACCGCGATCGAGCAGGGGGTCGAAGTGATCCCGGTACTCAACAAGATCGATCTCGCTTCGTCCGACCCGCAAAAGGCGATCCAGGAAATCGAGGACGTGATCGGCATCCAGGCACAGGATGCGATCCGGGTAAGCGCCAAGACCGGCGAGAACGTCGCCGAGACGCTCGAAGCCGTGATTGCGCGCGTTCCGGCGCCACGGGGCGACCTCAGTGCGCGCCTGAAGGCGCTGGTGATCGACTCCTGGTTCGACAACTATGTCGGCGTGGTGATGCTGGTGCGGATGGTCGACGGAACGCTGAAGCCCCGCGACAAGGTGCTCCTGATGAGCACCGGCGCAACGCACGTGTGCGAGCAGGTCGGCGTCTTCACGCCGAAATCGACCGAGCGAGAGCAGCTCTCGGCGGGCGAGGTCGGCTTCGTCATCGCCGGCGTGAAGGAGCTGCGCGAAGCCAAGATCGGCGACACCATCACGAGCGGCGACAAGCCCGCCACCGCGCCGCTGCCCGGGTTCAAGGAAATCAAGCCGCAAGTGTTCGCCGGGCTGTATCCGGTGGAAGCGAACCAGTACGAGGCGCTGCGCGAGGCGCTCGGGAAGCTGCATTTGAACGACGCCTCGTTTCACTACGAGCCGGAGACTTCGCAGGCGCTCGGCTTCGGCTTCCGCTGCGGCTTCCTCGGGCTGCTGCACATGGATATCGTGCAGGAGCGCCTCGAGCGCGAATACGGCATGCGCCTGGTGACGACGGCGCCCTCGGTCGTCTACGAGGTGCAGCTGCGCGACGGCACGGTGGAGCTGGTCTCCAACCCGGCGCGGCTGCCCGACCCTTCGCAGATCGCAGAGATCCGCGAGCCGGTCATCGCCACCACGATCTTCATTCCGCACGAGTACGTCGGCCCGGTGATGACGCTGTGCACGCAAAAGCGCGGCACGCAGACGAACCTGCATTATTCGGCGCGCCACGTCGTGCTGTCGTACGACCTGCCGCTGAACGAGGTGGTGATGGACTTCTTCGACCGGTTGAAATCGCTCACGCGCGGCTACGGCTCGCTCGACTACGAGTTCCGCGAGTACCGGCCGGCCGACATGGTGCGGCTCGACGTGCTGGTGAACGGCGAGAAGGTCGACGCCCTCTCGAGCATGGTGCACCGTGCGTCGGCGCAGCATCGCGGCCGCGACCTGGTCACGCGGCTGCGCAGCCTGATTCCGCGCCAGATGTTCGACGTCGCGGTGCAGGCGGCGATCGGCTCGCACATCATTGCGCGCGAGACGGTGAAGGCGCTGCGCAAGAACGTGCTCGCGAAGTGCTACGGCGGCGACGTCAGCCGCAAGCGCAAGCTGCTCGAGAAGCAGAAGGCGGGGAAGCGGCGGATGAAGCAGGTCGGCGGCGTGGAGGTGCCGCAGTCGGCGTTCCTCGCCGTCCTCAACCTCGACGGCGAGAAGAAGAAATGAGCAGGCGCCCACCGTCGTCGCTCGCGCCACGCCAGCCGGAGGCCCCGCTGCCGGTCATCCCGAACCGGGTCCCGAATCGCT
>DASUMM010000035.1:0-6562 GCA_036277655.1 Burkholderiales bacterium
AGATACGAGAGCGTGAACGCCCAGGCGTCGCCCTGGTTCGAAACATAGGCCTGCAACAGCACCAGTGCGGCCGCCTGGCCCTCCGGCGCCACGTACTCCAGCGCGCCAGCGACCGAAGCGCAATGCGGAAAGTGCGCGACCTCGGTCAGGAAGCGACCAATCTCGAACTCGGGATTGACGCCCCGGCGCACCCGCCGGTAGCCCTTCAGCAGCAGGCGATCGCCCAGCGTGACGATCGTATTCGAGCTTTGCCCCTGCGGATTTGCGACCTTGAGGCCGGCGACGCCGGAGCCGGCGATCGCCGGATACGCGGCGGTCGGCACGAAGCGCAGGCGCCCCTGCGCCATCGGGACTTCGCCCCCGGCGCCGATCGCCTCGACCAGCGTGCGGCAGAACGTTTCGTCGGCGAAGGCATCGATCAGCATCCCGACCTTCGCCTGCTCGCGCGTCCTGGCGACGATCGCGGGAGCAAACGCGGGCTCGGCCGCCGGCTCGCCGCCCGGCCGTTCCCATTCGAGCGCGAGCGGCAGGAAGTAGCTCGAGGTGCCCGACTCCGCCTCGACGCCGAGCAGCGCAAGCATCCAGTCGCGCTGGTTGCGTTGCCACAGCACGCTGTCGGCGAGGCGTGCGCTGCGCACCGCCTCGTCCTTGCCGGCGTACCAGCGCTGGGCCTCGAGGAAGCGCGGCAGAACCTCTTCCTCGAGCTGGCGGCGCGTCTTCTGCGCCAGCGCGATGCGCCAGGGCACGACGCGATCGCGGAAGAAGCTCGTCCAGCCGTCGAACAGCACGACGACCGGCAGGTCCTCGCGCGCCAGGTGCTCCTCGTGCCAGGAGGGGATCGCGACGTCGACCGAGAGCTTGAACCAGTAGAAGCCCGAGCCGGGGAGCGTCAGCAGGTACGGCAGATCGCCGATCGGCGGAAACGGCGTGAGTCCGAAGAGCTCGACCGGCACGCGGCCCTTGAAGCGGCGCAGGTCGAGCTCGACCGGCTGCGCTGTGCGGCTCAGGTTCGCGACGCAAAGAATGACCTTGTCCCCGAGCTCGCGAAGGTACGCGAGGACCTTGCGGTTGCCGGGCCTGAGCAGCGTAAGCCGTCCGCGGCCGAACGCATGGCTGGTCTTGCGCGTGACGAGCATCTTGCGCATCCAGTTGAGCAGCGAGCTCGGCTCGCGCAGCTGCGCCTCGACGTTGACCGCCGAGTAGCCGTAGATCGGATCCATGATCGGCGGCAGGTACAGGCGCTGCGGGTCGGCGCGAGAGAAGCCGGCGTTGCGGTCCGGACTCCACTGCATCGGCGTGCGCACGCCGTCGCGGTCCCCGAGGTAGAAGTTGTCGCCCATGCCGATCTCGTCGCCGTAGTAGATGATCGGTGAGCCCGGCATCGAGAAGAGCAGGCTGTTCATGAGCTTGATGCGCTCGAGGTCGTTCTCCAGCAGCGGCGCGAGGCGCCGGCGGATGCCCAGGTTGATGCGCGCGCGCGGGTCGGCCGCATACATGCGGTACATGTAATCGCGCTCGCGGTCGGTCACCATCTCGAGCGTCAGCTCGTCGTGGTTGCGCAGAAAAATGGCCCACTGGCAGGCTTCCGGGATTTCCGGGGTCTGGTACAGGATGTCGACCAGCGGGTGGCGGTCTTCCTGCGCGATCGCCATGTACATGCGCGGCATCAGCGGGAAGTGGTAGGCCATGTGGCATTCGTCGCCGTCGCCGAAATACTCGCGCACGTCCTCGGGCCACATGTTGGCTTCGGCGAGCAGCACGCGGTCGCGATAGTGGGCGTCGATCAGCGCCCGGATTTTCTTGATCACGGCATGCGTTTCGGGAAGGTTCTCGTTGGAGGTGCCTTCACGCTCGATCAGGTAGGGCACCGCGTCGAGCCGGAATCCGTCGACGCCCGCGTCCAGCCAGAAGCGCATGGTGCGAAATACCGCCTTCAGCACGTGCGGGTTGTCGAAGTTCAGGTCCGGCTGGTGGCTGAAGAAGCGATGCCAGTAGTACGCCTTCGCTTCGGCATCCCACGCCCAGTTGGATTTCTCGGTGTCGGTGAAGATGATGCGCGTGCCGGCGTAGCGCTCGTTGCGATCGCTCCAGACGTACCAGTCGCGTTTCTTGGAACCGGCCGGCGCGCGGCGCGCGGCCTGAAACCATGGGTGCTGGTCGGAGGTGTGGTTGATGACCAGCTCGGTGATCACGCGCAGGCCACGGCGGTGCGCCTCGCGCACGAAGGCGCGGAAATCCTGCCGCGTGCCGTAATGCGGGTGCACGTTGCTGTAGTCGGCGATGTCGTAGCCGTCGTCGCGCAACGGGCTCGGGTAGAACGGCAGCAGCCAGATCGTGTCGACGCCGAGGTCCTGCACGTAGTCGAGCTTCTGTGCGAGGCCGCCGAAGTCACCGATGCCATCGCCGTTGGAGTCGAAGAACGCCTTGATGTGCAGCTGGTAGATGACCGCGTCCTTGTACCAGAGGCCATCCTGCGCCGGCGCAAGAACCTGGACGTCGGAAGGCGTGTCGGACGGTTTCATCCGGCTAGAGGAAATAATCGAAGTCCTGCTCGCGATGCAGGCGGCTTCGCACGCGCAGGATGTGCGCCGGCACGCGCGCCGGATCCAGGCGCACGTAGTTGCGCGAGCCCTGCCAGATGTAGCGCGCGTCGGTCAGCAGGTCGTGCATCTGGAATTGCGTCGCCGGGTCGACGCCGAGCGCCGGCAGGTCCAGCTCCACGAAGCCCTCCTGCACGTGGTGCGGATCCAGGTTCACCACCGTGACGATCGCGCTGTCGCGCGCACGGTCGATCTTGGCGTAGGCGAGCAGCTGCTCGTTGTCGGTGGCGAAGAAGCGCAGGTTCCAGTCGGCGTGCAGCGCCGGGTGATCGCGCCGGATGCGGTTCACCAGCGCGACAAAATCGCGCAGGCTGTCGGCGCGCTCGAGATCCCACTGGCGCAGCTCGTACTTCTCCGAGTGCAGGTATTCCTCGCTCCCGGGCTCGCGCGGCAGGTGCTCCATCAGCTCGTAGGCCGGGCCGTAGAGGCCGTAATTCGCCGCCAGCGTGGCGGCAAGCACCAGCCGCGCCATGAACGCCGGCCGGCCGCCGACCTGCAGCGCTTCGGTCAGGATGTCGGGCGTGTTCGGCCACACGTTCGGTCGGAAGTATTCGCGGCCCGGGCCCCGCGCGAGCTCGGTGAAGTACTCGGTCAGCTCGCGCTTGGTGTTGCGCCAGGCGAAGTAGGTATAGGACTGCGTGAAGCCGAGCTTCGCCAGGCGGTGCATCACCTTCGGGCGCGTGAACGCTTCGGCGAGGAAGATCACGTCGGGATGCGCGCGCTTCACTTCGTCGATCGCCCAGTGCCAGAACGCGAACGACTTGGTGTGCGGGTTGTCGACGCGAAAGATGCGCACGCCTTCGCCGATCCAGAAATCGATCACGTGCTTGAGTTCCGCCCACAGCGCGCGCCAGTCGTCGGTTTCGAAGTGAAACGGATAGATGTCCTCGTACTTCTTCGGCGGATTCTCGGCGTACTGCACCGAGCCGTCGGCGCGCTTGCGGAACCATTGCGGGTGCTCGCCCACGTACGGGTGATCCGGCGCGCACTGGAACGCGATGTCGAGCGCGATCTCGATGCCGTAGCCGTTGGCGCGCGAAACGAGCCGCCGGAAATCCTCGAGCGTGCCGAGATCCGGGTGCACCGCGGTGTGCCCGCCTTCGCTCGAGCCGATGGCCCACGGGCTGCCGACGTCGCCGGAAGCGGCGACGAGCGCGTTGTTGCGGCCCTTGCGCTTCTCGCGGCCGATCGGATGGATCGGCGGCAGGTAGAGCACGTCGAAGCCGAGCTGCGAGAGGTACGCAAGCCGCGCCTCGCAATCGCGAAAGGTTCCATGGCGGCCGGGCTGTGGCGAGGCGGAGCGCGGAAAGAGCTCGTACCAGGTCGAGAAGCGCGCTCGCTCGCGATCGGCGACGAGCGGCAGCTCGAGCGGCCACGTGGCAGCGAACCTGCGGTCGGGGTACTTCCTTGCCAGTTGCGCGAGCGGTTCGTCGAGCGCGGTCGTGCTGATCGCTTCGAAATCGGCGCTCGATGCCGCCTCGGCCAGCTGCTTCGCCCACTCGGCAAGCTGCCTGCGATCATTGCCGCGTGCGCGCTCCGCGGCCTGCTCGATCAGCACGGCACCGGTGCGCGCCGCGAGGCGGACGTCGGCCGGATCCTGCCGTCGCGCGAAATCGTTGCGCCAGGTGAGGAATTCATCGACCCAGGCGGTTACCGTGTAGCGATACCGTCCGATCGAGGGCAGCGCGAATTCGCCGCGCCACAGATCGTTGCCGAGCGGCTCCATGTCGATTTCGCGCCAGCTCGTTTCGCTCTCCGGCCGCCAGCGCAAGAGCACGCGCAGCGTGTCGTGCCCGTCGCAGAATGCATCGGCTTCGACCGCCACCCGGTCGCCCGCGATTCGCTTGACGGCGAAGCGCCCGCCGTCCACCGACGGACGCACTGCGTCGATCACGGCGCGCACCCTTCCTTCGGGCGGCATCTCAGCCATCGGCTTCCGCACGCAAGAAGAGCGCAGAGAGCGGCGGCAGCGTCAGCACGAGCGAGCACGGTTGGCCGTGAGCGCCGATCGGCGAAGCGCGCACGCCGCCGAAGTTGCCCCAGCCCGAGCCGCCGTACTCGCGCGCGTCGCTGTTCAGGACTTCGCGCCAGAATCCGCCGGAGGGGACGCCGACCACGTAGTTCTGGCGCGCGATCGGCGTGAAGTTGCAGACCACCAGCAGCGTCGCGGCACCCGCGCTGCGGGGCTTGCGCAGGAACGAGAGCACGCTGTTGTCGGAGTCGTTCGCCTCCACCCATTCGAACCCGGCTGGCGAGAAATCGACCTGATGCAGCGCCGGCTCGGCGCGATAGACGCGATTCAATTCGCTCACCCAGCGCAGCACGCCGCCGTGCTCTTCCTTGTCGCACACCCACCACTCGAGTGCGTCTTCGTGCGTCCACTCGCGCCGCTGCGCGAATTCACCGCCCATGAAGAGGAGCTTCTTCCCAGGATGGCCCCACAGGTAGCCGTAGAGCGTGCGCAGATTCGCCGACTGCTGCCAGGTGTTGCCCGGCATGCGGCCGATCAGCGAACCCTTGCCGTGCACGACCTCGTCGTGCGAGAGCGGCAGCACGAAGTTCTCGTTGAAGGCGTAGATGAGCGAGAACGTCAGGCGATTGTGGTGGTACTTGCGATGGACCGGGTCTTCCTTCATGTAGGCGAGCGTGTCGTGCATCCAGCCCATGTTCCACTTCATGCCGAACCCCAGGCCGCCGAGATACGTCGGACGCGACACCATCGGCCAGGCAGTCGATTCTTCCGCGATCGTCAGCGTGTCCGGATGCGCGCGATAGGCGGCCACGTTGAAGTCGCGCAGGAACTGGATTGCCTCCAGATTTTCCTTGCCGCCGTGGCGGTTCGGGATCCATTCGCCTTCCTTCCTCGCGTAGTCGAGGTAGAGCATCGACGCTACCGCGTCGACGCGCAGGCCGTCGAGGTGGTAGCGGTCGAGCCAGAAGGCGCCGCTCGAGGCAAGGAACCCGCGCACCTCGTTGCGGCCGTAGTTGAACAGGCTCGAGTGCCACTCGGGGTGATAGCCCTGGCGCGGATCGGCATGCTCGTAGAGGTGCGAGCCGTCGAACTGCGCGAGGCCGTGCGGATCGTCCGGGAAGTGCGAGGGCACCCAGTCGAGGATCACGCCGATCCCGCGCTGGTGCAGGTGATCGACGAAGTACATGAAATCCTGCGGCGTGCCGTAGCGCGAAGTCGGCGCGAAATAACCGGTCGTCTGGTAGCCCCAGGAGCCGTAGAACGGATGCTCGGTGATCGGCATCAGCTCGATGTGCGTGAAGCCGGTCGCCAGCACGTGCTCGGCGAGCGCGTGCGCAAACTCGCGATAGCCGAGGAATGCGCCGTCCTTGCGCCGCCACGAGCCGGCATGCACCTCGTAGATCGACATCGGCGCATCGAGCGCATTGCGCTGCGCGCGGGAGGCCATCCACTCGCCGTCGCCCCATTCGTACTCGAGCGTCCAGGCGCGCGATGCGCTTTTCGGCGGCACTTCGGCGTAGAACGCAAACGGGTCGGCTTTTTCGAGCGTGCGCCCGCCGGCGTTCGACACGATGCGGAACTTGTACGCATGGCCGCGCTGCACGCCGCTCGCACGGCCCTGCCAGATGCCGCTCGAGTCCCAGCGCGGGGCGAGCGGATCGGCATCCGGCCGCCAGCCGTTCCAGTCGCCGATCACGCTTACTTCGCGCGCGTTCGGCGCCCAGACCGCGAAGTCGGCGCCTTGGCCGCCGGCTTCGAGCCGGCAACCGAGCTTTTCATACAGCCGCGAGTGACTGCCCTCCCGGAACAGATAGATGTCGTGCTCGGTCAGCATGGCTACGCGCGCGTGGCTGCCGCACGCCCCTTGTTTCCTAGTTCGAACGATCCGCGCTGCAAAAGTTCGCTGCGCCGCAGAGTCGACCCCGCACTGCAGCAACCGACTAACGCCCCCCCGTGCGGACACTTCCCCCCGGCGCATCGGATCTCGCGA
>DASUMM010000036.1:0-5048 GCA_036277655.1 Burkholderiales bacterium
GTCGTCCACGAGGCGGTGCGCATCGGCGGATTCGGCGCCGAGATCGCTGCCGAGGTTGCCGAGCGGCTCGGGGTTCGGGTAAAAAGGCTCGCCGGCCCGCGCATCCCGGTCGGCTACGCAACGCCGCTCGAAGAAGAAGCGCGCTTCGGCGCCGCCGAGATACTGCAATCGCTGCAAGAATTCGCTGAGGGAGATTCCAGTGGGATCTCGTCTGGCTCGGCATCATCATCACCATTAACGTCGCCATCGGTCAGTTCACGCCGCCGACGGCAGTGAATCTGGTGGTCACGGGCCGGCTTTTCCTGCCGCGCTGGCTCGGCTACCTGTAGGCGAGCCCTTTTTGCGACGCACAAGGCGGGTGCGCTCCTGTAAAATCTCGATGCTTTTCCGAGCACTGCATGCGTAAACGACTCGTCGCCGGCAACTGGAAGATGCATGGCAATCGTGCGGCGAACGAAGCGCTGCTGGATGCGCTGGCGGCTGGAATCGGCGCAGTCGGCGAGGTCGAGTGCGCGGTCTGTGTTCCGTTTCCGTATCTGGCGCAGGCCGCCGAGCGGCTGCGCGGAACCCCGGTCGCCTGGGGCGCGCAGGACGTGAGCGAGCACGCGCAAGGGGCCTACACCGGCGAAGTGTCGGCCGCGATGATTGCCGAGTTCGGCTGCCGCTACGCGATCGTCGGGCACTCCGAGCGGCGGCAGCTGCACAAGGAGGGCGATGCGCTGGTGGCGGCGAAGTTTGACGCTGCGCAGGGCGCCGGGCTGACGCCGATCTTGTGCGTCGGCGAGACGCTGGACGAGCGCGACGGCGGCGCCACCGAGGCAGTCGTGGCGCGGCAGCTCGATGCGGTACTCGAGCGGCACGGCGCGGCGGCGTTCGCCAATGCCGTGCTTGCGTACGAGCCGGTGTGGGCGATCGGCACCGGGCGCAATGCGACGCCGGAGCAGGCGCAGGAAGTGCACTTGCTGCTGCGCGCCCGGCTGGCAGCGAAGGATTCCGGGATCGCGCAGAAGCTGCGCATCCTCTATGGCGGCAGCGTGAAAGCGGCGAACGCGCAGGCCCTTTTCGCGATGTCGGAGGTCGACGGTGGGCTGGTAGGTGGCGCGTCGCTCGTCGCGGCGGAATTTCTTGCCGTGGCGCGCGCCGCACAAAGGAAAGGTTGACATGGACTTCTGGTACGTCGTGGCCATCGTGGTGCATGTGCTCGTCGCGCTGGCGATCATCGGGCTCGTGTTGCTCCAGCACGGCAAGGGTGCGGACATGGGCTCGGGCTTCGGCGGCGGCGCCTCGACCAGCCTTTTCGGCGCCACCGGCTCGGCGAATTTCCTCTCGCGCATGACGGCGGCGCTGGCGACGATCTTTTTCCTGATGAGCCTCGGGCTTGCGTATTTCGTCACCAACAAACCGAAGGCGACCAGCAGCGTGCTCGATGCGGTGAAGACGGAAAAGCCGGCCGCCGGCAAGTCCGAAGCGCCGGTGGCGCCGCAACCGGCGGCAGAGCCGCCCAAGCCGGCCGCGAACGAGCCGAGCAAGGCAAAGGATGTGCCGAATTGAGCGATAATTTGATGATGGTCAAATGATTTACGGCCCACGTGGTGAAATTGGTAGACACGCTAGCTTGAGGGGCTAGTGGCCTAATCAGCCGTAGCAGTTCGAGTCTGCTCGTGGGCACCAACCGATTCCGAAACAACGGGACGACGAAAGAGAACCCGAAGAGATGCTGGGCGAATACTTCCCGATCCTGATGTTCCTGATGGTGGGTCTCGCGATCGGCGTGCTGCCGGTCGCGCTGGGAAGGCTCTTCGGGCCGCACAAGCCCGACCCGGAGAAGCTTTCGCCTTACGAGTGCGGGTTCGAGGCGTTCGAGGACGCGCGCATGAAGTTCGATGTGCGCTATTACCTGGTGGCGATCCTGTTCATCCTGTTCGACCTGGAGATCGCCTTCCTTTTCCCGTGGGCGACGGTGATCAACGACATCGGATTCGCGGGCTTCGTTTCGATGATGGTGTTCCTCGGCATCCTGGTGGTCGGCTTCGTCTACGAGTGGCGCAAGGGCGCGCTGGAATGGGAATGAGCGATGGGCATTGAAGGCGTCATGCAGCAGGGGTTCGTCACGACCACCGCGGACAAGCTGATCAACTGGACGCGCACCGGGTCGCTCTGGCCGGTGACGTTCGGCCTTGCCTGCTGCGCGATCGAGATGATGCACACCGGCGCCGCGCGCTACGACCTCGACCGGTTCGGCATCGTCTTCCGCCCGAGCCCCCGCCAGGCCGACGTGATGATCGTCGCCGGCACGCTCTGCAACAAGATGGCGCCGGCGCTGCGCAAGGTGTATGACCAGATGCCGGAGCCGCGCTGGGTCGTGTCGATGGGCTCGTGCGCCAACGGCGGCGGCTACTACCACTACTCGTATTCGGTCGTGCGCGGCTGCGACCGGATCGTGCCGGTCGACATCTATGTGCCGGGATGCCCACCGACTGCCGAAGCGCTGCTCTACAGCCTGCTGCAGTTGCAGAACAAGATCCGAAGGACGAGCACGATCGCGCGATGACGCCGCGTCTGCAGCGACTGAGCGAAACGATCGAGAGGGTGCTCGGGGCCAAGCCCGTGGAGCGCCTGAACGAGCTCACGCTCGAGCTTCCGGCGGCGCAGTACCGCGCCACGATGCAGGCGCTGCGCGATGAGCCGGACCTGCGCTTCAACCAGTTGATCGACCTGTGCGGCGTCGACTATTCGACCTACGGCGACCGGCCGTGGGAGCGCGAGCGCTTCGCTGCCGTCGTGCACCTGGTCTCGCTCGAGCACAACGGGCGCCTGCGCGTGCGCTGCTTCTGTCCGGACGATGATTTCCCGCTGCTGCCGTCGCTGATCGACCTCTGGCCGAACGTGAACTGGTACGAGCGAGAGGCGTTCGACCTGTTCGGCATCGTGTTCGAAGGCCATCCGGACCTGCGCCGGATCCTCACCGACTACGGCTTCGTCGGGCACCCGTTCCGCAAGGACTTCCCGATCTCGGGCCACGTCGAGATGCGCTACGACCCGGAGCAAAAGCGCGTGGTCTACGAGCCGGTGACGATCGAGCCACGCCAGATCGTGCCGCGCGTGGTGCGCGAAGAAAACTACGGCGGCAAGCGCTAGCGATGGCCGAGATCCGCAACTACACCGTCAACTTCGGGCCGCAGCATCCGGCGGCGCACGGGGTGCTGCGCCTGGTGCTGGAGATGGACGGCGAGGTGGTGCAGCGCGCCGACCCGCACATCGGCCTGCTGCACCGGGCGACCGAAAAGCTCGCCGAGCAGCGCATGTGGATCCAGTCGCTGCCGTACATGGACCGGCTCGACTACATCTCGATGATGTGCAGCGAGCATGCGTTCTGCATGGCGATGGAAAAGCTGCTGGGCATCGAGGTGCCGATCCGCGCGCAGTACATCCGCGTGATGTTCGACGAGATCACGCGCATCCTCAATCACTGTTTCGGCCTCGGCGCTCTCGGCCTCGATCTCGGCGCGATGACGGTGTTCCTCTACTGCTTCCGCGAGCGGGAGGACCTGCTCGACTGCTACGAGGCGGTGTCGGGCGCCCGCATGCACGCGGCGTACTACCGGCCGGGCGGCGTATACCGCGATCTGCCGGACACGATGCCGCAATACCAGGCGCAGCATACGCGCAACGCGCGCGCGCTTTCGCAGATGAACGCCGACCGGCAGGGATCGCTCCTTGATTTCATCGAGGCGTTCACCGAGCGCTTCCCGGGCTGTGTCGACGACTACGAGACGCTGCTCACCGACAACCGCATCTGGAAGCAGCGCACCGTCGGCATCGGCGTGGTTCCGCCGGAGCGCGCGATCGCGCTCGGCTTCACCGGGCCGATGCTGCGCGGCTCGGGCGTCGCCTGGGACCTGCGCAAGAAGCAGCCATACGCGGTGTACGACCGCATGGATTTCGACGTCGCGGTCGGCACGAACGGCGACACCTACGACCGCTACCTGGTGCGCGTCGAGGAGATGCGCCAGTCGAACCGCATCATCCGGCAATGCGTGGACTGGCTGCGCAAGAACCCGGGCCCGGTCATCACCGACAACCACAAGGTGGCCCCGCCGTCGCGCGTCGAGATGAAAGCCAACATGGAAGAGCTGATCCATCACTTCAAGCTCTTCACCGAAGGCATGCACGTGCCGGAGGGCGAGGCGTACGCCGCGGTCGAGCACCCGAAAGGGGAGTTCGGCGTCTACTTCATCTCCGACGGCGCCAACATGCCGTACCGCATGAAGCTGCGCTCGCCGGCGTTCTGCCATCTGGGCGCGATGAACGAGATGTCGAAAGGGCACATGCTCGCCGACGCAGTCGCCATCATCAGCACGCTGGACATCGTGTTCGGCGACATCGACCGCTAGGGGACGACGATGCTGAGCGCAACGGCGCAACAGAGAATCGACCGCGAGATCGCCAAGTACCCGGCCGACCAGAAGCAGTCGGCGGTGATGGCGGCGCTCATCATCGCGCAGGACGAGCAGGGCTGGATCTCGAGCGAGACCATGGACGAGGTGGCACGCTACCTCGGCATGCCGCCGGTCGCGGTGTACGAGGTCGCGACCTTCTATCACATGTACAACCTGAAGCCGGTCGGCAGGTACAAGCTGACGGTGTGCACGTGCCTGCCGTGCGGCCTGCAGGGCGCGCTCGATGCGGCCGATCACCTGCGGAGCCGCCTCGGCATCGATTTCAACGAGACGACGCCCGACGGCAAGTTCACGCTGAAAGAAGGCGAGTGCATGGGCGCGTGCGCGATGGCGCCGGTGCTGCTGGTAAACGACAAGAAAATGCACGACTACATGTCGAAGGACAAGCTCGATGCGCTGGTTGCGGAGCTGGCACGCAAATGAGCCTGCTCGACTACGGTCCGGACGCGATCCTGATGAAGGGCCTCGATGGCCGCAACTGGCGGCTCGCCGACTATGAAAAGCGCGGCGGCTACGCGGCGCTGAAGAAGATCCTCGAGCAAAAAATCGCGCCCGACGCGGTCATCGCCGAAGTGAAGAAATCGGCGC
>DASUMM010000037.1:0-3624 GCA_036277655.1 Burkholderiales bacterium
GCTGGTGCGGATCCACGATCCGCAGCACTTCCGCCGGGTGCTGGCGGCGCGCATCGACGCTTCGTCGCCGGTGTGGATTGCATGAAGACGCGGGTCGTATCGTTCGCGCGCGGATCGGGCTGGCTGCTGCGCGGCTGGCGCCTGTTCAAGGTCTCGCCGGCGATGTGGCTTGCGCTCGTCTTCGCCTACTGGGGCGTGATGACGCTGGTCAGCTTCGTGCCGCTGCTCGGAATTTCCGCGGCGACGATCCTGATCCCGGGATTCTCGGTCGGCTTCATGGCCGCCAGCCGCGATTGCGAGCGTCGAGCCGGCCTGCAGTTGCGGGTGCTGTTCGAGGGATTCCGCGGCAGATGGCCAGTGCAGGTTGCACTCGGCGTAGCCTATCTGCTGCTGCTTGCCGCAGTGATCGCCGGCACCACGCTTGCCGATGACGGCGCGCTTGCGCGCTGGATGATTACCGGTCGGCGGCCCGAAGATGACGTGCTGCAATCGGACGAGTTCTTTCGCGCCCTCATGCTGGCGGCTGCGCTGTACATGCCGGTGATGATGCTCTACTGGTTTGCGCCGGTGCTCGGCGCGTGGCACTCGATGGGAGCCGGCCAGGCGCTCTTCTACAGCTTCTTTGCATCGTTGCTCAACTGGCGCGCTTTTCTCGGCTACGCCCTGGCCACGGCGCTCGTCACCATGGTGGTCCCGTTCCTCGTGCTCGGTGCGCTGCTCCTGTTCTCGGGAGGACAGCTCCGCTTCGCCACCATGGCGCTCGTTTTTCCGATGCTGGTGGTGCTGCTGCCGACGCTCTTCGCCAGCTTCTATGCGAGCTACCGGGACGTCTTCGGTGCGGACCCTGCGGAGCAGGCTTCCGGCGGATGACAGCGCGTCGGCGCCGCTTTATATTGCCCTGGGGAGCGGGGGCCGACTCTGATGGGAGAGAGGCGTGAGCGAATTTGCATTGCCGCAGCTTGCCGCGCAGGCGGCGCCCGAGTTCGTCGACGCGCAATCCGCGCGCGCGTGGCTCGAAGTGGTTCCGCTGGCGAATGTCGCCGCCGCACAGCACCAGCTGCTGCTGCAGCTGGAAGAATTCAACCGCTATGCCACTTCGGCCTCGGCGCGCCTGGAGACGCTCGAGACGCTGCGCGAGGCCGGGCATTTCGTGCAGATCGAGCAGGCCAAGCGCTTCACGCACCGTGCGCTGCCGATCGAGCCGGCCGAGGCACGGGTCTTTCAGGAGACGATCGACCTGTGGGAGCAGTTCCGGGTCGGATACCTGCGCTGCCTCGAGGCGGCCGCCGGGCGTAACGACGCGGCAATGCGGGAAAAGGCGGCGCTGCTGTGCCAGCGCGCGCTCGCCTACACGGGCTTGAAGATGTTCCACCACCACCGGGCGTACCGGCAGGTCGCGGAGATCGAGTGGCGCAACCTGCACCGCGTCTATGCCGTCGCCGAGCGGCTCGGCGTCGCGGAGCAGTCGATCAAGGATTACCTCAACCGCGACGTACAGGATACTTCGCCTCGCATCGCGTACGTGCGCGCGGTGCTGATGGGCATGGCGAACCCGAACGAGCTCAGCCAGCGCCAGTTGACGTTCGTCGCATTTCTGCTCGAGCGCTGGTCGGAGAAAGTCCGGGTTTCCCGCACGCCGATCGCCGACGAAGGGGTGCCGCCGCTGGTTGCCGACCTCGCAAGCGGCGGCCGACCGTCACGCGACGGCGTCGCCGCCGGCGAGCCGCGCTATCTGGATGCGCAGTCCCTCGGCAAGACGCTGCGCAACCGCATCGGCCTCTTGCGGCGAGGCGAGTCGCCCGCCAAGCTCGCCCTCGGCGAGGACTGCGTGCAGCCCTCCTGCGAGCAGCTGCTGACGCAGCTCTACCGCCACTGGATGCAACCGCGCCCGGCGCGCGCACATGAGCGAAAGCGCAGCGAAGGCAGCGTTTATGCCTGCCAGAGCATGGCGGCAATCTACTTTCACATCGCAGGACAGCCGTTCCGCGAGCCGGGCGGAAAGTCGGTGCTCTCCAAGCAGGAAGCCGATCAGATCGCGACGTTCGGGCATCTGAGCACGCGCAGCGACGGAGCCTTGCCGCCCGGCGAAGACATTGTCCTCGAGGAATGGCAGATCGAGGATGACAGCGCGCTCGGCGTGCGCATCATGCGTCGCGCGGCGAGCCGTGGGAGGCGCTACACGCACCTGCAGCTGGTCGCACTGCGCAACAAGACCGCAAGCCAGTTCTCGCTCGGCCAGGTCCGCTGGCTGCTGCAAACCGAGAACGATGATTTGTTCCTCGGCGTCCGGATCCTGCCGGGCGCCGCGTCCGCCGTCGCGGTGCGCCCATCGGCGACGTCTGCCGGCGGCGTGAAAGATCGCTATGTGCCCGGCATGTCGCTCGGCGCGGTCCCGGAAATGCAGGCACCGGCGACGCTCATCCTGCCCTCCGGCTGGTATCGCCCGAACCGGCTGATCGACGTCCACACCGAAGCGACGAAGCAGGTGCGGCTGCTCGAGTTTCTCGATCGCGGCAGCGACTTCGAGCGCCTGACGTACGAAACGGTGCGCTAGCGGCGCCGTTTCCACCGCGCCGCAAGTCCGCACATGGCCAAGACAGATTTCGGATTCCGTGAGGTCCCCGAGGGGGAAAAGGCGCACAACGTGCGCCGCGTGTTCGATAGCGTCGCCGAACGCTACGACGTGATGAACGATCTGATGTCGCTCGGCCTGCATCGGGCCTGGAAGCGCTTTGCGGTGTTGCTCTCGGGGGTGCGTCCCGGCGAGCGAGTCCTCGACGTCGCGGCGGGAAGCGGCGATCTCGCCTGCGCGTTTGCCGAGCGCGGCGCCGAAGTCTGGATGAGCGACATCAACCAGAGCATGCTCGCGCGGGGCCGCGACCGTGCGCTGGACGCCGGACGCATGGTCCCCGCCATCCGTTGCGACGCCGAATGGCTGCCCTTTCCCGCCGGCACCTTCGATTGCGTCACGGTGGCGTTCGGGCTGCGCAACATGACGCACAAGGATCGGGCGCTCGCCGAAATGGTCCGCGTGCTGCGCAGTGGCGGCCGCCTGCTGGTGCTCGAGTTCTCGCGCGTCTGGCGGCCGCTCGCGAAGGCCTACGATGCCTATTCCTTCGGCGTGCTGCCCTGGCTTGGCAAGCGGATCGCCGGGGATGCCGAGGCATACCGCTATCTCGCCGAGTCGATCCGCCGCCATCCCGACCAGGACACGCTTGCCGCGATGCTCCGCTCCGCGGGCCTGGATCAAGTGGACTATCACAACCTCGCCGCCGGGGTGGTGGCGCTCCATCGCGGCTGGAAACTGGGGTACGATGAGCCTCTCGACGGACGGAGGAAAACAGCATGAAGGCGATTTTTGCCAGCCTGGTTGCGGCGCTTGCCGCGATCACCATCGCAATCCCGGAAGCCGACGCGGCACGCATCGGCGGCGGCCGCTCGATCGGCTCGCAGCGCAGCATCAATACTGCGCCATCGAACGCGCCCGCGCGCCAGCAGCAAGCCGCACCTTCGCAGACGCAGCAGACCGCGCCTGCACGACAGGCCACGCCGCCTGCGGCACAACCGGCACCTGCAAGCGGCCTGAGCCGCTGGATGCCGATGCTTGGAGGCCTCGCCTTGGGC
>DASUMM010000038.1:0-4563 GCA_036277655.1 Burkholderiales bacterium
CGGGCCCGACATGGCGGTGCTGCGCTCCCCGGTGCCGCTGCAGGGGAAGGATCTGACGACGGTTGCGCGCTTCGAGGTCGCCGAAGGAATGCGGCTCGCGTTCGTGCTGACGCACGGCGCTTCGCATCGCGACCTGCCGCCGCCGGTCGACGCAGGCGTTGCGCTCGCAGAGACCGAAAAGTTCTGGTCCGAGTGGTGCGCGCGATGCCGGATCACCGGGGAATGGGCGCCCATTGCGCGGCGATCGCTGATCACGCTGAAAGCACTCACCTACGCGCCGACCGGCGGGATCGCCGCGGCGGCAACGACATCGCTGCCGGAGCGGATCGGCGGCGTGCGCAACTGGGACTATCGCTTTTGCTGGCTGCGCGACGCGACGCTCACGCTGCTTGCGCTGATGGACGGCGGCTATTACGAGGAGGCAACTGCATGGCGCGACTGGCTCGTGCGCGCCGTCGCCGGCTCTCCCGAGCAGATGCAGATCATGTACGGCATCGCCGGCGAGCGGCGCATGCCCGAAGCCACGCTGAAATGGCTTCCCGGCTATGAGGGCTCCGTGCCGGTGCGCATCGGCAACGCCGCCGCAGGCCAGCGCCAGCTGGATGTCTATGGCGAACTGATGGATGCGTTGCACCAGGCGCGCAAGCACGGGATGGCCAGAGGCGACGCCGCCTGGGACGTGCAGCTTGCGCTGTTGAAACATCTCGAGGGCTGCTGGCAGGAGCCGGACGAAGGGCTGTGGGAAATTCGCGGCCCGCGCCGGCATTTCACGCACTCGAAGATGATGTGCTGGCTTGCATTTCACCGTGCCATCGAGGCGCACGAGCAGTTCGGCCTGCCAGGGCCGGTCGAGCGCTGGCGCGAGATCCGAACCCATATCCATGAGGACATCTGCCGGCGCGCATGGCGCCCAGTGCTCGGGTACTTCGCCCAGAGCTATGGTTCGGATGAGCTGGATGCGAGCCTGCTGCTGATGCCGATCACGGGATTTCTGCCGGCTACCGACCCGCGGGTGCGCGGCACCATCGAGGCGATCCAGCGCAATCTGACCGCCGACGGGCTGGTGATGCGTTATCGCAGCCGGCAGTCGCTCGATGGATTACCGCCTGGCGAAGGCGTCTTCCTTGCGTGCAGTTTCTGGCTTGCAGATGCGCTTTGTCTCCTCGGCAGGCGCGACGAGGCGCTGCGGCTCTTTCGGCGCCTGCTTACGCTCTGCAACGACGTGGGGCTGCTCGCCGAGGAATACGACCCGGCGGCCGGGCGGCTGCTCGGCAACTTCCCGCAGGCGTTCTCGCACGTTGGTCTCGTCAACACCGCCCTCAATCTGAGCCAGCCCGAGAAGCCGGCCGAACAGCGCTCGGAAAAGAAAGCCGCCTAGTCGGGCGGGCAAGTGGCGCGGCGACGCAGCGCCTCGAAATAGGCAGCGACCTCGGGTGGCAGCGCGGTGAAACGCACGAGCGCCGGCGGGCCGGCCGAAACCACCTTGCCGTAGAAGTCGCGTCCGGCGAGCGCCTCGCCGGCTGCGGCAAGGCTGAGGCGCAGGTCGGTGAATTCGGGTGGCGCAATCGCGGTGTCGAGTTCGGCGTACGAGCGCGCGAGGCGCACGAGCACGCCCTCGCCGCGCGCATCGCCCGCCTTCTTGCCTTCGAGCAGCGAGTAGCGCACAGGCTCGGGCGCGGCGAGGCGCACGAGCGCCGGAACCTCGCGAGCGAGCGCGATGTTGAAGCGGCCGGCAATGCCGCCCACCTCGTAAATGGTGAGCGGCGCATCGGCGCCTTTGGGCAGCACTTCGCGCTCGCCGTCGATGCGCAGCTTGTCGCCCAGCACGCGGCGCACCGACTCCGAGGCGAGGATCTGTCCGCCGACGCTAAAGGACTCGATGCGGCCGGCCAGATTGACGCCTGCGCCGACGGCGGCGTATTTGCTGCGCTTCGCCGAGCCGATGTTTCCGACCACGACCTCCGTGTCGTTCAAACCGATGCCCATTTCGAGCTCGGGCAGCCCGACGGCGCGATTGCGTGCGTTGACCTCGGCCATGGCGTTCTGCATCTCGATGGCACATGCCACCGCGAGCTCGGCCCGCTCCGGCAGGTCCTGCGGCGCACCGAAGAGCACGAGCAGCGCGTCTCCGATGATCTCGTTCAGCGTGCCATGGTGGCGTTCGATCACCTCGAGCATCACCTCGAAGTAGCCGTTCAGGATGCGCACCACCTGCTCTGGCGCGAGCCGCTCGGCGAGGGCGGTGAAGCCGCGCAGGTCGGTGAGCATGACCGTGACTCGACGCTTCTCGCCCCCCAGCGCGAGGCTCGCCGGGTTCTCTAGCAGCGAGGCCATGACTTCGGGAGCAAGATAGCGCCCGAACATCGCGCGCAGCAGTTGCGCCATCTCCTCGGAGCGCGACTTCTCGCGCGCCAGCGCCGCCTGCGCGCGCACCGTAAGGACGTCATAGGTGGCGACCGAGAGGCAGATGACGAAGAACGCCGACAGCGCATTGCCGTAGTACATCGTCTCGCTTATCCATGGCGCCATCGCGATGCGCGGCGGCGCGCTGCCATAGAAGTGGTAAAGGCCGGCGAAAACCCCGGCGAGCAGCACGCACGCGGCGGCCTTGAGCGGTATCGGCCCGACGGCCGTGAAGAAGAGCGAGGCGGCGAGTACGAGCAGGTAGTACTGGAAGCCCGCGTCCCAGCCGACGAACATCACCGCGAGGATTGCGTGCGCGGTCACTTCCAGCAAGGCGAGTGCACCCGCGGCGCGCAGATGCCCCGCGACATGCAGCGCGATGATTGCCAGCCAGATCGCCACGCTTGCCAGGTTGGCCCAGGCGAGCACCGTTGCGCCTGCAGCCGCGAAGATACCGATGAACGCCGCGTGCCAGGCGAGCGCGATCGGGTAGCCGTACAGGGCCGTAGGGTAGTAGCGCGCCCATTGCGCCGGCAGTCCCGGCGGCGGTTCGACGTAGCGACGCGCAATGCGCGCGAACAGCGAGTCCAGGGCGAAGACCCCCTCGCCGCAATTCTTTCTAGGCGCTTTGCTTTGCGCCTTCGAGCACCTTGTGCAGCTCGCCCGACTCGTACATCTCGCGCATGATGTCCGAGCCGCCGACGAATTCGCCATTCACGTAGAGCTGCGGGATGGTCGGCCAGTTCGCGTATTGCTTGATGCCCTGCCGGATGTCCGGATTCTCCAGCACATTCACGGTGAAGAATTGCCGCACGCCGCAGGCCTGCAGCACTTGCACCGCCATCGCCGAGAAACCGCACTGCGGCATCTGCGGCGTGCCCTTCATGTAAAGGACGACCGCATTGCCGGTGACTTGCTGCTTGATCAGTTGCTGGGTATCCATTTCCGCTCCGATTCCAATATCCGAGTCCGTTAGTCGGATTTTAGCTTGCCACCGCTGACGCGTGCAATGGCGGCGAGGTCGGGCCACGTTGCAACGTCTGCCAGGCCGGCATCCAGCAGCATCGCACGCACGGCCGCATCCTGCGTCCCCCCGTGCTCGAGCAGGAGCCATGTCCCCTCGCGCAGGAAGGCCGGCGCATCGCGCACGATGGCGCGAATGGCGTCCAGCCCGTCGCTTCCGGCGATGAGCGCGCCCGGTGGCTCGAAACGGACATCGCCCATGCTCAAGTGCGGATCGCCTGCCGCGACGTAGGGCGGGTTCGCGACGATGAGATCGAAGCGCTCGCGCGGCGTTGCTTCAAACCAGCGGCCGTGGCGCCAATCCACCGCGAGTGCATGCTGCGTCGCATTCCTTGCGGCAACTTCGAGCGCGGCGACGCTTTCGTCGATCGCAACCAGACGCGCGCGCGGCCTGTGCTTTTTGATCGCGAGCGCGATCGCCCCGCATCCGGTGCCAAGGTCCGCCACGATCGTGTCCGCTTCGAGCGGCAACCGCTCGAGCGCCAGCTCGACCAGCCGTTCGGTTTCCGGCCGCGGGATGAGCACCGCAGGCCCCACGGCGAGCGACAAGCCGTAGAACTCGCGCCGGCCGAGGATGTAGGCGATCGGCTCGCCCTCGCGGCGCCGGGCGACCATCTCGAGATAGCGGGCCTTCGCCGCTTCCGCAAGCTCGCGCTCGCCGTGCGCGAGCACGGCTGCTGCGGAAAGTCCGGTTGCTTCGGCAAGCAGCAGCCGCGCTTCGCGCGGCTCGATCCCGCCGGCGGCGAGCGCTTGCGCGAGATTCAACGGCGCGCCGATTCCTCGGCGAGCTGCGCGAGATGCTCGGCCTGCTGCGCGGCGACGAGCCCGCCGACCAGCTCGTCCAGCTCGCCATCGAGGATGCGCTCGATCTTGTAGAGCGTGAGGTTGATGCGATGGTCAGTCACGCGGCCCTGCGGGAAGTTGTAGGTGCGCACGCGCTCGGAGCGGTCGCCGGAGCCGATCAGCAGTTTTCGCGTCGATGCGGTCTTCGCCGCGAGCTCGCGCTCGCGCTTGTCCTTGATGCGCGCGGCAAGCACGCCGAGCGCCTTTTCGCGGTTCTTGTGCTGCGAGCGCGAGTCCTGGCACTCGACCACGATGCCGGTCGGCAGGTGCGTGACGCGAATCGCCGACTCGGTC
>DASUMM010000039.1:0-2066 GCA_036277655.1 Burkholderiales bacterium
TCCAGGATCGGTCCGGGACTACCTGCGCCTGTCCCTGGCGAGTCGCGAGCACGAAGTATTCGTATGCATCTGGCTCGATGCCCAGCATCGCGTGCTCGAGGCGCAGGAGCTTTTCCGCGGCACGCTCACGCAGACGAGCGTCTACCCGCGCGAGGTCGTCAAGGCCGCGCTCGCCGCCAACGCGGCTGCCATCGTCTTTGCGCACAACCATCCGTCCGGCGTCGCCCAGCCCAGCCGTGCCGACGAGATGCTCACCCGTCAGCTGAAGGAGGCGCTGGCGCTCGTCGAGATCCAGGTGCTGGACCACTTCATCGTGGCGGGAAACCAGTGCGTGTCGTTCGCCGAGCGGGGGCTGCTTTAGGCGGGAAGCGGGCGGTTTTCGCGTACAATTCGCCCCTTTTCGAGATTTCCGCGGGGTTTCCGATGTCCCGAGTCTGCGACGTCACCGGCAAGAAGCCGATGAAAGGCAACCTGGTCTCGCACGCGAACAACAAGACGCGGCGCCTGTACCAGCCCAACCTGCACTACCGCCGCTTCTGGGTCGAAAGCCAGAACCGGTGGGTTCGCCTGCGCGTGTCTACCGCGGGGCTGCGCAAGATCGACAAGCTTGGCGTCGAAGCCGTGCTGGCCGAGATTGCAGCCAAGCGGAAGTCCGCCGCCACCTGAGGAGCCCGGCATGCGCGAGAAGATCAAGCTCGAATCGACGGCCGGTACCGGCCACTTCTACACCACGACCAAGAACAAGCGCACCACGCCGGACAAGATCGAGATCCGGAAGTACGACCCGCGTGCGCGCAAGCACGTGCTCTACAAGGAAACGAAGCTGAAGTAGCGCCGGATCCGTACCCGAAAAAAAGCCCGCATGCGCGGGCTTTTTGGTTTTTGCAAGGACTGCTGCCGTCAGGCGTACGAGCGCAGCCTTTGCGAGAAGGCGACCAGCGGCGCAATGCCGCTCGACTCCGCCCGATGGCACCAGTCCTGCAGTTGCTTGAGCAGCTGCTCGCGCGAGGCGCTCGATCGCGCCCACAGCGCTGTCAGTTCGTCGCGCATGGTGAGCGCGGTGGCGAGAGCGCGGGAGCTCTTGAGTGCATCGGCGACGTGCGCGCGCTCGGCTTCCGAAAAGCGATGCATGCGCGAAATATAGCGCTTGAGCGGCTTGAGCGACTCGGCTTCGTACGACCAGTGCCCAAGGCGCTCCAGTTCCTGGTGGTACATGCGCTTCATCGACGAGGCGTAGCGCGCCAGCACGTCGTAGCGGTTGGCGATCACAGCCTGCAGCGTCTGGTGATCGCACACCGGCTTGGGCATCGAGAAGCGCGGCGTCGGCGCGACTTTCTTCACCCGGGCCAGGCGGAACGCTTCCAGCACGCGGATGTACATCCAGCCGAGGTCGAACTCGTACCACTTGAGCGAAAACTTCGCCGAGGCGGGATGGGCATGATGGTTGTTGTGCAGCTCCTCGCCGCCGATCAGCATCCCGATCGGCACGATGTTGCGGCTGGCATCCGGCGCCGGCACGTCCCAGCTGCGATACCCCCAGAAGTGGCCGATGCCGTTGATCACGCCTGCCGCCCAGAACGGAATCCAGACGATCTGCGCGAGCAGGATGGCCATCCCGGGAACCAGACCGAACAGCGCGATGTTCACCGCGCCCATCAGCCACAGCCCGAGCACCGAGTGGCGCGCGTAGACGTTACGCTCGACCCAGTCATCCGGCGTGCCATGGCCGTACCGCTCCATCGTCTCCGGATGATGGGACTCGCGGACGTAGAGGAACACGCCGGCCCACAGGACCCGGTTGATGCCGTAGACCTGCGGGCTGTGCGGATCCTCGGCGGTTTCGCATTTGGCGTGGTGCTTGCGGTGGATCGCAGCCCACTCCTTGGTCACCATTCCTGTCGTCAGCCAGAGCCAGAAGCGAAAGAAATGCGACACGATCGGGTGCAGATCGAGCGCACGATGCGCCTGGCAGCGATGCAGATAGATCGTCACCGCAGCGATCGTGATGTGCGTCAGGCCGAGCGCCACCAATGCCACGCCCCACCAGGGAAGGTCCAGCCATCCGC
>DASUMM010000040.1:0-3038 GCA_036277655.1 Burkholderiales bacterium
GTAAGCGCCTCTTCGCTCGGGTCATGGATCTCGAGGACGATCTGGTCGATCTTCTGCCAGTCGTCCTCGTCGATGCCGCGCAGGATGTCCAGCTCGCTCTTTTCGGCATCGATCTTCAACAGATCGATGCGCTCGATCTTCTGCTCGGCGACAAAGGCGGAAATCGAAGTCAACCTGCAGTCGTGCCTCGAGCGCTGGAGCCGGTCGTTCGTCAGCTCTTCTACCTGTTCGTCGACCGCGTCGGCCGCGAGCGCAGTGGCGCCGCGCAGCGTATTGCGCACGATCGTGCGGATCGCCGCGCCGTCGCTTGCGTCGTCTGCATGGAACCCGGAGAAGGCGGAGGAGTTCTCGTAGAACGTGAGCGTTGCAATTCCGGGCGCAGCGCCGACACCAGCGTTCACCGCATGAATTGCACCGCCGCCGTAGGCTCTGCAGTTCGCATCCAGGAGCTCATGGATCGCCGGAGCCGGCTCGAAGGCGTAGATCCTCGCGTCGCGGCAGCGGCTTTTGACGAACAGCGAAAAAAGCCCGATGTTGGCGCCGACGTCGAGCACCGTCGCGCTCTCGGGCAGACGGATGCCGTGGCGCAGGTAGCAGCGGTCCTCGAAGATCTCCTTGTAGAGATAGTCGGTTTCGTAGTGGTTCCAATGCGCGATGCGCAGGCCGTTCGGCAGCGTGTGCAAGGACCTGCCGGCAAAGCACTGCTCGAGCGCGGCGGAATCCGGCTTGAGGCCTGCCGGGCGTTCGGTCGTCGCCCAAGGCTCCAGCCGCAGCAGGATGACGTTGGTGCCGTCGCGGTTGCGATGGAAGAGGCTCGCGGGATCGAGCAACTGCGGAAAGAGCTGGTTGTAGGGCGCGAATTCGAGCCGGATCGGCTGGCGGAAATGCGCTCCCCAGAACCTGAGTGCATCTTCGATCGGCTCGGCGGTGAAGTTGGCGGCGATCGTGATCGGCAGGGCGGGAACGTTCTCGCGGCGTTCGCCAAGCGCAAAGGTCACGCCCGAAAGCCGGATGCATGCATGGCCCGAAGCGTCGAACGCCGTCACATCGCCGGCGAAGCCCGCGCTGGCGCTTGCGTCAGTTACCACGGCGCTCGCCCACAGCGACTCCGGCAGATCGCGCTCGGCAATCTCGATCCTGCCGATTGACCGCAGCACGCACGTCTTGCCGCGGTCGGCGGCAAGTGCCATCAGGGTCTGGAGGAGGCTGTCGAGCAAGCTGGGCGGCAACCCGCGCGAATCGATGGCGCCATTGGCTGGCGTGGAGATTTTCGACAAGCCGCGCAGTCCGCAACGCCAGAGCGAGCAAAGACGCCGGAACTCCGGGCCATAGTCGTTGCCGTTGGCCGCAAGCATCGCGTACAGCGAATCTGCGCCGACCACGGTGTCGTAGCCGCTGCGATCGATCGCAGTTGCGGAGGGCTCGCCTTCGAAGGCGGGCTCGCTCGTGCGGTCGATCCGCAGGCGGGCCGCGGGAGCATCGGCCGAACCGGCGCCTGGTTCGTAGAACCTGCACTCGATCACCCCGTCGGCGAACTCCTGGACGTCGACGGCGAGCGAAAACTCCTCCGTCGTAAGCACGATCGGCCGATCGAAGCTTGCGTCCCGCAGGATCCCGCCACCGCCGTGGCGTTCGCGCGCGATCGAGCGCGCAAGCTCTAGGTAGAGCGAGCCCGGGACGAGCGATACGTCCTGCACGCGATGGTGCGCAAGCGCTGCCGCAGCGGGACCCGCAATGCGAAACTCTCTCATGACTCGCGCACCACGAAAGCGCCGACGAATCCCGCCCCGGGATCGAATTCGCCGAGCGACCACCCGGAGCGTTCGCCCGGCCGATCGCCGACTCGCAGCAAGCGCGGCGCCTCGCCTGGCTTGAGCGTCACGTCGAAGGCCGAGAGCGGATGCGAGAGTCCGTCGCCGATCGCCTTGATGAACGCCTCCTTGCGCGTCCAGCAGTGAAAGAATGCGAGGCAGCGGTCGACCGGATCGAGCGAGAAGAACGCGGTGCGCTCGTTCCTGGAAAAAAAGCGCCGCGCGACGTCTTCGGCATCCGGCATCGGCCGGACTGCTTCGACATCGATGCCGATCTCCCGGCCGTGCGAAAAAGCGTAGGCGGCGAGGTTCTGGCTATGCGAGACGTTGAAGTGCAGACCGGACTCGGAAAGCGGCCAGGCGAGCGCAGGCTTTCCATGCGTTCCGCGGGCAAGCCGGACCGCGCGGGGCGATACGCCGAGGCGCTCGGCAAGGAGGCGCCGCAGCGTTGCGCGTGCGACGATGAAGCGGTTTCGCTCCTTTTCGACCAGGAAGCGGTTTGCGCGCTCGACTTCGTCGTCGAGAAGCAGCGACAGTCCTTTTTCTACTGCCAGCGCGGTGCAGTCGAGCCGCGCAATGACGAGGTCGATCGCCTGATGCGCTGCTTCCGACGCATTGGCGGGGACGCGCACTGCCGCGCTGCAAGCCATTGTCCGGGCTCTCCTTTCAAGAAAAAGGGTCAACGTGCCGCCGCCATGCCGGACCGACTTCGGCGCAAGAGGCGCAACCGGCAATCGTCCGGCGGAAAAAGTAGCATCGCCACAGGACTCCCCATGGCGACGGGCCGACGCAGCGTTCTAGTCTGCTCGGACTAGCGGCGCCGCCTCGCTAGAATTCGCCGATGGACCATTGGTCGCGAATCGAAGCTGCCATCGCCGGCGCTGCCACCGATCGGCCGCCGGTAGCGCTGTGGCGCCATTTCCCGCACGACGACCAGGACGCCCAGAAGCTCGCGGTCCGCTCGCTCGACTGGCAGCGCAAGTGGGATTTCGACCTCGTCAAGTTCATGCCGTCGGGAACCTACGGCGTCGAGGACTGGGGGGCGAGATCGGTCTATGAAGGAGCGGCCAACGGGGCGCGCGCCGTCGTCGTCCCGGGCCTCGCGAAGCCCGAGGAGTGGAGGCGCCTCTCCAGGCTCGATGTCGCGAAAGGAGTACTCGGTGCGCAGAACCAGTCGCTCGCGCTGGTGGCGAAGGAACTGCGCGGCGAAGTGCCGATCCTGCAAAC
>DASUMM010000041.1:0-3891 GCA_036277655.1 Burkholderiales bacterium
TGCAGCAGGCGCGATGCCGTGCCGCTCGCTTTCGGGATCACGTCGTTTGCGTAAGCCTGGCCTTCGTTCTTCTGGCGCTCGCGGTCCTGGCCGGCCTTCACCGCGTCGTCGAACGCCGCCTGCACCTGCTCGGGCGGCTGCGCGCTCTGGATCGTGATGCGGCTTACCTGGATGCCGGTCTTGTAGCGGTCGAGGATCTGCTGCATCAGCTGCTGCGACTTGATCTGGATCTCCTCGCGCGACTCGTAGAGGATCTGGTCCATCTTGCTTTTGCCGATGACTTCGCGCATCGAAGTCTCGGCCGCATGCATCGCGGTCTCGTCCGGTCGCTTGGTGTTGAACAGCCACTCGCGCGCGTCGCGCACGATGTATTGCACCGCGAACTGCAGATCGACGATGTTCTCGTCATCGGTGAGCATCAGCGATTCCTTCAGCACGCGCGTCTTCACGTTGTTGCGGTAGCCGACCTCGAGCGTGCGCACCTGGGACAGATTGACGATTTCGTGCGATTGGACCGGCCAGGGCATGCGCCAGCGCAGCCCGGGGCGCGTTTCCTCGGCGAACTTGCCGAAGGTCAGCACCACCCCGCGCTGACCTTCTACGACGATGTAGAAGCCGCTTGCCAGCCACACCGCCAGCACGATGCCGGCGAGCAGCCCGAGGCCTCCGAGCCCGGGGCCCGAGCCGATGCGCGGCGGCTCATTCGGGCCGCCCGCGCGGCGGCGGCCGAACAGCTCCGCGAGGCGCCGGTTGAAGTTGCGCCACAGCTCGTCCAGATCGGGCGGGCCTTCTCTGCCGCCGCCCGGGCCGCGGGGTCTCTCGCGGCCCCAGTTGGGGTCGTTCAAAGACATTCGGGTGATGTGCTCTAGAGTGAGATCGTTGCGGGCGCCCGGTCGTCGGCTGCGGCTCGGCCCCGCGCCGCTTCCATGATCGCCGACCGCAACTCGGCGAGCCCCTCGCCGGTGCGTGCGCTCACGAATACGCGGGAAATCCTACCATACTCGTCGCGCTCGACGCCCGGTGCGAACGCCCTGCCGCCGCGCGGGACATCGATCTTGTTCCAGACCTGGATCTGCGGGATCGCCAGCGCGCCGATGTCGTCCAGCACCGCGTTCACGTCGGCGATCTGCCGCTCGCGCACCGGCGATGCGCTGTCGACGACATGCAGCAGCAGGTCGGCGTGCACCGTTTCTTCCAGCGTGGCGCGAAACGACGCCACCAGCGAATGCGGCAGCTCGCGGATGAAGCCGACCGTGTCGGAGAGCGCGACCGAGCCGGCTCCCGGAACGTAGATGCGGCGCGTCGTGGTATCGAGCGTGTCGAACAGTCGATCGGCTTCGCGCGCGCCGGCGTGCGCGAGCGCGTTGAAGAGCGACGATTTTCCCGCATTGGTGTAGCCGACCAGCGAGATCGACAGCACGTTGCCGCGCGCGCGTGCACGCCGCTGCACGGAACGGCGCTTTTGCATCTCGTCGAGCTTTTCCTTCAGCACCCGCACGCGGCGCGCGATGTAGCGCCGGTCGAGCTCGAGCTGCGTCTCGCCCGGGCCGCCGGTCTTGCCGAGGCCGCCGCGCTGGCGCTCCAGGTGGCTCCAGCCGCGCACCAGTCGCGTCGAAAGATGCTCGAGCTGGGCGAGCTCCACCTGCACCTTGCCTTCGCTGGTGCGGGCGCGCTGCGCAAAGATCTCGAGGATCAGCTCGGTGCGGTCGAGCACGCGCCGGCCAAGCTCGCGCTCCAGGTTTCGCTGCTGCGCGCCCGACAGCGGATGGTTGAAAAGGACGAACGCCGCGTTCAGCTCGCGCGCGGCGCGGCCGATTTCGGCCACCTTGCCGCTGCCGGCGAAGAACCTGGGATCCGGGCGCCCGCGCCTGCCGTCGATGACGGCGTGACGCCGGGCGCCGGCCGATTCGGCCAGCCGGATGAATTCTTCGATCGCATCCTCGTGCGCATCGCCGCCCAGATCCAGGCAGACGAGCACCGCCGCGCCCGCGTCGGGAACGGACGCCGTGCGTTCCAACAAGTTGCTGGATCTATCCGTCGCTGTGATCGACGTTGACCGCGCGCGAAGGCACGACGGTGGAGATGGCGTGCTTGTACACCATCTGGGTGACCGAATTGCGAAGCAGGACGACGTACTGGTCGAACGACTCGATCTGGCCCTGGAGCTTGATGCCGTTCACCAGGTAAATCGAAACCGGGACGTGCTCCTTGCGCAGCGTATTCAGGAAGGGGTCTTGTAGCAGCTGCCCTTTGTTGCTCATGTTATTGCCTCTTAGCGGCAAACGCCGAAAGCCTATCGTAATTGATTCCGCTCGCGTTTTCTATCCCACGCGGGTAGGTGGCACGACGTCGCCACATTGCGCCCGGTGCCGCAGCGCATGATCCATCAGGATGCAGGCGAGCATGCCCTCGGCGATCGGCGTGGCACGCAGTCCTACACACGGATCGTGGCGCCCCGCGGTCTCGATCGTCGTCGCCGCGCCCCGAACGTCGATGGTGCGGCGAGGGATGCGGATGCTGGACGTGGGTTTCAGCGCAAGCGACACGGTGATGTCCTGCCCGGTCGAGATGCCGCCGAGCACTCCGCCATTATTGTTGGAGGCGAAACCTTGCGGCGTCATCTCGTCGCCGTGCTCGCTGCCCCGCTGCTCGATGGCGCGAAACCCGGCACCGATCTCGACCCCCTTCACCGCATTGATCGACATCATCGCCGCCGCGATGTCGGCATCCAGGCGGCCATACACCGGCTCGCCCCAGCCGACCGGGACGCCCTGCGCAACCACGTTCACGCGAGCGCCGCACGAATCGCCGGCTGCGCGCAGCTCGTCCATCAGTTTTTCCAATTCCGCGACCGCGCTTGCATCCGGCGCAAAGAACGGATTGGCCGGGACCGCATCCCAGTCGCGGAATTCGATCTTCCTGGAGCCGAGCTGCGCCAGATAGCCGCGAATCCGCACGCCGAAGCGCTCGCTGAGCCATTTTTTCGCGATCGCACCGGCAGCCACGCGCACCACGGTCTCGCGGGCCGACGCCCGCCCGCCGCCGCGCGCGTCGCGGATGCCGTACTTCTGCCAATACGTGTAGTCGGCATGCCCGGGGCGGAACTTGTCGGCAATGGCGGAGTAGTCCTTCGAGCGCGGGTCCTCGTTGCGAATGAGGAAGCCAATTGCGGTGCCGGTGGTCTTTCCTTCGTACACCCCGGAAAGAATCTCGATGCGATCGGATTCGCGGCGCTGCGTCACGTGGCGCGACTGCCCGGGCTTGCGGCGATCGAGCTCTTTCTGAATGTCTGCTTCGCACAGCGCGAGTCCCGGGGGACATCCATCGACGACGCCGCCGTACGCCGGGCCGTGCGATTCGCCGAACGAGGTGACGCAATACAGCGTGCCGAACGCGTTGCCGGACATGGCTCTGATCGATTCTACACGGCGCCTTCGAGGAAGCGCCGCGTCTCGAACACGCTCTTCGAGAGCGATCTTCCGCGCGAGCGCAACGCGCGCTTCAGCACGAAGTCGAACAG
Organism: Burkholderiales bacterium; assembly: GCA_036277655.1. Classification (GTDB taxonomy): domain Bacteria; phylum Pseudomonadota; class Gammaproteobacteria; order Burkholderiales; family SG8-39; genus 2-02-FULL-66-14. Next base: position 3,521 of record DASUMM010000041.1, read on the forward strand.
CAGCGGATTGTGCGCGCGAATTTCGCGCAGCACCGGCGCGGCGCCCGGTTCGAGGAGGCCGAGCGAAACCAGGTAGTCCACCGAGAAAATCGGCATCACGCCGGGCAACGGGTAGTCCGATCCGTTCAGCAGCCGCGGATGCCAGTCGGTGCGCTCGATCACGCGCGCGAGCGCCGGCCCGGCGCGATTGACCTGCGTCATCGCCGAGATGTCGCCGAAGAGGCGCTTTTCGTGCCGCGGCTCCTCCATCATGCGCGCGAACAGCTCGAAGCTTTCGACGAGCGGACCGTCCGCACCCCGATCCAGGTCGATGTCGGTGCCCATCGATGCGCAGTGCGCGACGACGACCCGCACGCCGCTCGCCAGTGCGC
>DASUMM010000042.1:0-12349 GCA_036277655.1 Burkholderiales bacterium
AGCGTGCGCTCGAGATTGATGATGTGGATCTTGTTGCGGTGACCGAAGATGTAGGGAGCCATCTTCGGGTTCCAGTAGCGCGTCTGGTGGCCGAAATGGACTCCGGCCTCCAGCATCTGTCGCATCGTTACCGACATCTGCATTTCTCCTTGCGAGGGTTAAGGGCTGCCGCACCGGTGCCTGCGATCCCGCACACTTGGCGGGACACCCTTCGCGCTGCCGGGCGGGAAATTTAGCTTGCGAAAAGACTTGCCATCCGCAAAGCCAGAGGCGAAATTCTAGCATAATCAGGCATGAAGGCTGAAAGCCGCGTGGCGGTCACGATCAAATCCAGCGAAGACATCGCGCGCATGCGCGTGGCCGGACGCCTTGCCGGCGAGGTGCTCGACTACATCACGGCGTTCGTGCGCCCCGGCATCACCACCGGCGAGCTGAACGACCTTTGCCACGCCTACATGGTCGACGTGCAGGGCACGACTCCGGCGCCGCTGAACTACGCACCGCCGGGCTACAAGCCGTTCCCGAAGTCCATCTGCACCTCGGTCAACCACCAGGTGTGCCACGGCGTGCCGGGAGACCGGCTGCTGAAGACGGGCGACATCCTGAACATCGACATCACGGTGATCAAGGACGGCTTTCATGGCGATTCGAGCCGCATGTTCTTCGTCGGCACGCCGAGCATCCAGGCGCGCAGGCTGGTGGAGGTGACTTACGAGTGCATGTGGCGCGGCATCGCGCAGGTGAAGCCCGGGGCGCACCTGGGCGACATCGGGGCCGCGATCCAGGCGCACGCCGAGAAGCACGGCTACTCGATCGTGCGCGAATTCTGCGGCCACGGCATCGGCCGCAAGTTCCACGAGGAGCCGCAGGTCCTGCACTACGGCAAACCGGGCACCGGGCTCAGGCTCGAGCCCGGGATGACGTTCACCATCGAGCCGATGATCAATGCCGGGAAGCCGGCGATCCGCGAGCTCGCCGACGGCTGGACGATCGTGACGAAGGATCACAGCCTTTCGGCGCAGTGGGAGCACACGGTGCTCGTCACCGGCGATGGCAACGAGGTGCTGACCGTGTCGGCCGGCGCGCCTGCGCCCGCCGCGGCGTGAAGCAAAGCGTCGCCCTGGACACTGCGGTCGCCGCCGAAGAGCGCTGGCGAACGCAGCTGAAAGAGGCGCGCGCCGGGCTGCGCGAGCGATTCCTTTCTTCCGGCTCGGCGTCGCGCCTGTTGCGCGATCACACGCGGCTCATCGACCGCGTCCTGAAGGAAGTGTGGCGCGAGCGCGCACCCGCCGGCGAAGCCGCGCTCGTCGCAACCGGCGGGTACGGCCGCGGCGAGCTCTTCCCCTCCTCCGACGTCGACCTCCTGATCCTCCTCGCGAGCGAGCCGACGCCGGAGGACCGCGCGCGGCTGGAACGCCTCGTCGGGGTGCTGTGGGACATCGGCCTGGAAGCCGGGCACAGCGTGCGCACCGTAGAAGCCTGCATCGAGGCCGCCAACGCCGACATCACCGTGCAGACCGCGCTGCTGGAAGCACGCCACCTCGCCGGCAGCCGGCCGCTTTCGCGGCGCCTGGAAGCGTCGATGCGCGAGATCCTGGATCCGGAAGCGTTCTTCCAGGCGAAGCGCCTGGAGCAGGAGCAGCGCCACGCCAAGCACCAGGACACGCCCTACTCGCTCGAGCCGAACCTGAAGGAAGCCCCCGGCGGCATGCGCGACCTGCACGTGATCCGCTGGATTGCCCGCGCGATCGGCATCGGCCCGCATTGGCGCGACCTGGTGCGCAAGGGCCTGGTGCTGCGCGACGAATCGCTGCAACTGGCGCGCCACGAAGGCGTGCTGCAGGACCTGCGCGCGCGCCTGCACTACCTCGCCGGGCGCCGCGAGGACCGGCTCGCGTTCGACCACCAGAACGCGCTCGCCGAGCAGTGCGGCCTGCATGACACCGAGGAGCGGCGCGCCGGCGAGCGCCTGATGCAGCGCTACTACCGCACCGCGAAATCGATCACGCAGCTGAACACGATCCTGCTGCAGAACTTCGACGCGCTGCTCGCCACCGCGCCGCCCGCCGAGCCGCGCGCGCTGAACGAGCGCTTCCAGGTGCGCGGCGAACTGCTCGAGGTCATCGACGAGAGCCTCTTCGATCGCGAGCCGCGCGCGATCCTCGAGAGCTTCCTGCTGATGCAGCAGCATCGCGAGCTGCGCGGGATGACGGCGAAGACGCTGCGCGCGCTGTGGCGCAAGCGCGGCCGGCTCGACGGCCGCGTGCGGCGCGATCCGGTGGCGCAACGCATGTTCCTCGGCATCCTGCAGCAGCCGCGCGGCATCGTGCACGAGACACGGCGCATGAACCAGTACGACGTGCTGGGGCGCTACCTGCCGGAGTTCGGCCACATCGTCGGCCAGATGCAGCACGACCTCTTCCACGTCTACACCGTAGACCAGCACATCCTGATGGTGCTGCGCAACCTGCGCCGCTTTACGATGCAGGAGATGGCGCACGAGTTCCCGCTCTGCAGCCAGCTCGCGAGCGGCTTCGAGCGCCGCTGGCTCCTCTACATCGCCGCGCTCTACCATGACATCGCCAAGGGACGCGGCGGCGATCATTCGGAACTGGGCTCGCAGGACGCGCGCAGGTTCTGCCGGCGGCATCGGCTCGCGCGCGAGGACGAAGAGCTGGTGGCGTTCCTGGTGGAGCACCACCTGACGATGTCGAAGGTGGCGCAGAAGCAGGACGTCTACGACCATGCGGTCGTGCAGGCATTCGCCGACCAGGCAGGCAGCGAGCGGCGGCTGACCGCGCTCTACCTGCTGACGGTGGCGGACATCCGCGGCACGAGCCCGAAGGTGTGGAACGCGTGGAAAGCGAAGCTGCTGGAAGATCTGTACCGCGCCACGCGGCGCGTCCTTGCGGGCGAGGCGCCGCTGCCGGAATCGGCGGTTGCCGAGCACCAGGCGGAAGCTGCGCGGCTGCTGCGCCTCTATGCGCTTTCCGAGCACGTGCAGGACCGGTTCTGGTCGCAGCTCGATACGACGTACTTCCTGCGCCACGAGCCGCAGGAGATCGCATGGCAGACGCGCAACCTGCACTATCGCCTCGATACCGAGAAGCCGGTCGTCAAGGCGCGCCTGGCGCCGATCGGCGAAGGGCTGCAGGTGATGATCTACACGAAGGACCGCGAGGCGCTGTTCGCGCGGATCTGCGGCTACTTCGAGCGCGCCGGCTTCAACATCGCCGAGGCGAAGATCCACACCACGCGCAACAAGTACGCGCTCGACACGTTCCTCGTGATGGGGCAAGGCAGCGGCGTCCATTACCGCGACATGATCAGCCTGATCGAGCAGGGCCTCGCGCAGGAGCTCGAATCGAGCGCAGCGCTGCCGCAGCCGCGCGGCGGACGCATTTCGCGCCGCGTGCGCTACTACCCGATCTCGCCGTCGGTCGACATCCGGCCGGACGAGCGCGGCACCTATCAGGTGCTCTCGATCGTCGCCGCCGACCGCCCGGGCCTGCTGTATGCGATGGCGCTCGTGCTTGCAGAGCACCAGATCGCGCTGCATTCGGCGCGCATCAACACGCTCGGCGATCGCGCCGAGGACGTGTTTCTCGTCTCGGGCGCCGCTCTGGCCGACGCCAAATCGGTGCTGCGGATCGAGCAGGAACTGCTCGAGGTGCTGCAGGTACAGCGGCCCTAGTCGTCCGGCGAAAGCGAGCCGTCGGGAAACAGCACGTCGTTGAAGCCGAAGCGCGTGAAATCGCGGATGCGCATCGGGTAAAGGATGCCGTTCAGGTGATCGCACTCGTGCTGCACGACGCGCGCGTGAAAGCCATCGACCCGGCGCTCAAACGGCACCCCATGTTCGTCGAACCCGGAGTAGCGCAGGCGGCTGTAGCGCGGGACGATTCCGCGCATCCCGGGCACCGACAGGCACCCTTCCCAGTCCTCCTCCATTTCCCGGCTGAGCGGCTCCAGCTGCGGATTGATGAGCACCGTATCGGGCACCTCTTCGGCATGCGGATAGCGCGGGTTCGCCTTCACGCCGAAAATCACCACGCGTAGGCCCACGCCGATCTGCGGCGCCGCCAGCCCGGCGCCGTTCTTGTGCGCCATCGTGTCGCGCATGTCGGCAAGGAGTTCGCGCAGCTCCGGCGTATCGAACTTTTCGACCGGACGCGCGCGCTCGAGCAATCGCGGATCTCCCATCCGAAGCACTTCGCGAATCATTGCGTGGCCATCTCCATGAGAATTTTTCTTACCCGCTGCATCGCTCGGTCGAGCACCGACTGCATCTGCTCGAACGAAATGCCGCGCTTGCTCTCGCCCCGGCCGGCCGCTGCGTTGACGACGACGGCGATCGCCGCGTATTCCAGGCCGAGCTCGCGGGCGAGCGCAGTCTCCGGCATCCCGGTCATGCCGACCACGTCGGCACCGTCGCGCTCCAGGCGGTTGATCTCGGCGGCCGATTCGAGGCGCGGACCCTGCGTCGCGGCATAGACACCGCCCTCGACGATCGATTCCCCGCAGGCGGCCGCGGCAGACGCAATGCGCCTGCGCGTCGACGACGAATAGGGCTCGGTGAAATCGACGTGCGTTACCTTCGTGCCCTCGCCCTCGAAAAAGGTGGAGCGCCGGCCCCAGGTGTAGTCGAGGATTTGGTCCGGAACGAAGAGAGCCCCCGAGGCGAGGCTCGCGCGAATCGCGCCGACGGTGGCGATCGAGACGACCGCGGCCGGCTGCTGCTCTTTCAGCGCCCACAGGTTCGCGCGGTAATTGATCTCGTGCGGTGCAATGGTGTGCTCGCCGCCGTGGCGTGCGAGGAATACCACCGGTCGTCCGCGAATCGTCCCCACTGCGAGCGGCGACGACGGCGCGCCATACGGCGTGCGCGTCTCGACGTGGCGCACGTTCTCGAGGAGGGAGAGCGTGGTGAGCCCGCTGCCGCCGATCACCGCAAGCATCAGGACTCCCTCATCGCGCGGACTTCGGGCAGGTTGCGCCAGTAGCCTTTCGCATCCATGCCGCAACCGAATACGAAGCGGTCGGGAATGCGCAGGCCGACGAAATCGGCGCGGATCGGCTTCGGCCGCGCAAGTTCCTTCTCGACCAGCACCGCCGAGCGAAAGCTCGCCGCGCCGCGGGCAAGCAGCTCCTCGCGAATCGCGAGCATCGTGTGGCCGCCGTCGAGGATGTCGTCGAGCACCAGCACCTCACGCCCGCGCACCTGCTCCGACGGTGCGACCCGCCACTCGATTCGCCTTCCTTCCGTGGCGACGCCATAGCGCGTCACATGCACGTAGTCGAAATCGAGCGGAAAGCGCAGCCGCGGCAGCAGTTGCCCCGCGAAAACCACCGCGCCGCCCATCACCGCGAGCACGAGAGGGTACGCTCGCTCGTATCGCCCCGAGATCTCCGCCGTGAGGCGAAGAAGCGCCGCGTCCACCTGCTCGGCGCTCGCCACGCGATCGGAAGCCTCCAGAAACGCCCAGGCAGCGGCAGGATCGGGCATTGCGCGTTCAGCGCTGCCGGCTGTTCAGGTAGCTTGCGAACGCGCCGCCAACTTCGGCGTGGCGCAGGCCGTACTCGACGGTCGCTTCCAGGTAGCCGAGCTTGGAGCCGCAATCGAAGCGACGGCCATGCAGGCGCATCGCGAGCACGCGCTCGCGCTCGAGCAGCCTCGAGATCGCGTCGGTGAGCTGAATCTCGCCGCCGGCGCCGGGCGTTGCGTTGGCGAGCAGGTCGAAGATCGTCGGCGTCAGCACGTAGCGCCCGACCACGGCAAGCGTCGAGGGCGCGTCTTCGGGCTTCGGCTTCTCCACGATCGCCGTGATCTCGGTGACGCCGGCATCCGGCGCTGCGGCGCGCACGATTCCGTAGCTCGAGGTCTGCGCGCGCGGCACGTCGAGCACGCCGAGAACGCTGCAGCGCTCGGCCGCATACAGTTCCGCCATCGAGCGCATCACCGGCGGGTCGGCATCGATCAGGTCGTCGGCGAGCAGCACCGCGAACGGCTCGTTGCCGACGATCGGCTGCGCGCAGAGCACGGCGTGCCCGAGGCCGAGCGGTTCGGACTGCCGCACGTACATGAAGCGCGTGCCTGGCGGGCATACGCTCTGCACCAGGTCCAGCAGCTCCTGCTTGCCCTTGGCGGCGAGATCCGCTTCCAGCTCCCGCACGCTGTCAAAGTGGTCCTCGATCGCGCGCTTGGTGCGGCCGGTGACGAAGATCATGTCGGTGATCCCGGCGGCCGCCGCCTCCTCCACCGCATACTGGATCAGCGGCTTGTCGACGATCGGCAGCATCTCCTTCGGATTCGCCTTGGTCACCGGGAGAAAGCGGCTGCCGGAGCCGGCGACCGGAAACACGGCCTTGCGTAGTTGCGGTGTCATGCGTCAATGATGCTGCAAAAGATCGGTCAGTGCGCGCTCGTCGATCACTTCGACCCCGAGTTCGCGCGCTCGTTCTAGCTTGCTGCCGGCGTCCTCGCCTGCCACCACGTAGTCGGTCTTCTTCGACACGCTGTCGCTCACTTTCGCACCGAGCGCCTTCAGTGCCCGCCTGGCTTCGTCGCGCGTCATCGTGGCGAGGCCGCCGGTGAGCACGAACGTCTTCCCGGCGAGCGCCTGCGAAGCGCGGCTGCGCGGCGCGATCGCCGGCCAGTGCACGCCGGCGTTGCGAAGGGCGTCGATCACCTCGCGGTTGTGCGGCTGACGGAAAAAGCGGTGCACATCCTCCGCCATGCGCGGGCCGATGCCGTGCACCTGCTGCAGCGTCTCCGGCCCGGCCTCGATGATCGCTTCCAGCGAGCCGAAGTGCTCGGCCAGCAGCTCGGCGCTCGCCGTTCCCACCTGCGGGATGCCGAGCGCGTGCAGGAATCGCGCCAGCGTCGTGCGCTTGCTGCGCTCGATCTGCCGCAGCACATTCTCGGCCGATTTCTGCGCCATGCGCTCGAGCTGTGAAAGCCGCGCAACGTCCAAGCGGTACAGATCCGCTACGGTACGCACCAGCTTCCCGGCAATCAACTGCTCGACCAGCTTGTCGCCGAGGCCGCGAATGTCCATCGCCGGACGCGAGGCGAAATGCAGGATCGCCCCCATTCGCTGTGCCGGGCAGAACAGCCCGCCGATACAACGGTGCGCCGCTGCGCCCTCCTCGCGCACCACCTCGCTGCCGCATTGCGGACAGCGCGGCGGCATCGACCACGGCTTCGTGCCGGGCGGGCGCCTGGTCGGCACGACGGCCACGATTTCCGGGATCACGTCGCCGGCGCGGCGCGCGATCACCGTGTCGCCGATGCGCACATCTTTGCGCGTCACCTCGTCCTGGTTGTGCAGCGTCGCATGCGTGACCGTGGCGCCGCTCAGCTGCACCGGCTGCAGGATGGCGACCGGAGTGATCACCCCGGTGCGCCCGACCGAAGCGAGGATCCCTTCGACCACCGTCGTGGCTTCCTGTGCCGGCAGCTTGTGCGCGAGCGCCCAGCGCGGCGCGCGCGCGGTGAACCCGAGTTGCTCCCGCGCCCGCAAGTCGTCGACCTTGTAGACGACGCCGTCGATCTCGAACGGCAGCTGCGGCCTGCGCTCGAGCATCTCGCGCCAGAACGCGAGGCACGGCTCGATTCCTTCCAGCACCTTGAAAAACTCGCTCATGCGGAAGCCCCATTCTCGCAATCGGGCGGCGACTTCCGAATAGCGCGGCGCCACCGGCTGCGACGCCTCTCCCAGCCCCCAGGGGAAGAACCGCAGCGGTCGAGCCGCGCTCACGCGCGGGTCGAGCTGGCGCAGGCCTCCGGCTGCCGCGTTGCGCGGATTGGCAAAAACCTTCTGGCCGCGCGCAAGCTGCTCGGCATTCAGGCGCTCGAAGTCCTTGATCGGAATCACCACTTCCCCGCGCACTTCGAGCAGCTGCGGCCAACCCTTGCCGGCGAGCCGCAGCGGCACGGTGCGGATCGTGCGGACATTGCCGGTGACGTCCTCCCCGGTCACGCCGTCGCCGCGCGTCCCGGCCTGGACGAGCACGCCTTTCTCGTAACGCAGGCTGACCGAGGCGCCGTCGAATTTCGGCTCGGCAACGTAGGTGAGTCGCTCGCGCTCGAGCGCGCTCGCACAGCGGCGATCCCACTCGCGCGCATCCTCGTCGCTGAACGCGTTGTCCATCGAGGTCATCGGCACGCGATGGTGTACTTCGCCGAAGGCGCTGGCGGGCTTCGCACCGACCCGCTGCGTCGGCGAATCGGGCGTCGCAAGCTCGGCATGCTTTGCTTCGAGCGCGCTCAGCTCGCGGAACAGCGCGTCGTATTCGGCGTCGGAAATCTCCGGCGCGTCGTGCACATAGTAAAGCGCGTTATGCCGCTCCAGCTGGCGACGCAGCCACTCGGCCCGCTCGCGATCGCGGCCCGGCACCGCCATCGCCGTCAGGAGAAAAGGCGCAACGCGGCCGCGCTGCCTGAAGCGATGCCGCGCGCTTCGAACGCGCCACGCACGGTATCCAGCCGGGCAGCGATCGCCTGCAAGGCGCGCTCATCGAGCGGATGGCGATTGTCGTCCACCAGAGTTCCGCCGAGGTCGCGCGCCAGATCCTTCGCAAAACTCGCCATCGAGCGGAACACGCGGGGGAAATCGCGTACGCGCGGAACGTCGAGCGTGAGTGAAACTGCACCCTCCGAGGCAGCGAGCACATACAGGGTATTTGCTTCGCTGTCCCGCAGCACGTAGTGCCCATCTTCCGCGGGCGTGAAACCATTCTTCAAGGCGGCGGCGACCCGCTCGCGCTGCAGCCCAGCGCCTTCGGCCGCCGCGACGTGGATCACCACCTGGAGATCCGCTTCGTCGCAGAAATGCTCCAGGCTGCGTGCCGTCTCGGCTGCCTGCCTGAGTTCGGGGGCCTGTACCGATGCGCCGGTGGCGCCGGCGAGCGTCTCGACCGCGGCACGGAACTCGATCAGCTGCGCGTCGTTCACCGTGCGCGTCCGCGTGACCAGCTGGAGCCCGGCGCGCAGCGCCTCCACCGGCAGCGGATCGCCTGCATGCAGGCGGCGCCATGAAGCACCGCCGCCGGAGACCGCAAGCAACACCTGCCCGGCGAAGCGATGCTCGTTCGGCTTCCACGCTTCTGCCAGCGTGCCCGCGCTCTGCGGGGTCGCAAACGCGAGGTCGACGACATAGTCGATGAGCGGATCGGGCAACGCTGCCTGATCCGGCTCGGTGCGCGCAACCGCCACTGCCGGCGGCATCGGGGGAAGCGACGGCTCCTTGCGTCCCGCCGGCTCGGGGAGCGCCTCCGGATGTGCAGAGCGGAGCTTTTCGTGCGCACTGCGGTGCGCAGCGCGCTCCTGGTAGCGGTTGTAGGCGAACACGCCGGCGACGAGCAGCACGCCGATCGCCAACAGCCCGAGCTGGAGGTCGCTCATGCCGCGCTTATGCGGCCAGCTCCTCGCGCAGCCGCAACGCTTCCTCGATGTCGACCGCCACCACGCGCGACACGCCGGACTCCGGCATCGTGACGCCGATCAGCTGCTCCGCCATTTCCATCGTGATCTTGTTGTGGCTGATGAAGAGGAACTGGGTCTGCGACGACATCCTGCGCACGAGCTCGCAGAATCGATCGGTGTTGGTGTCATCGAGCGGCGCGTCGACCTCGTCGAGCAGGCAGAAGGGCGCCGGGTTGAGCTGGAAGAGCGCAAAGACGAGCGCGATCGCGGTGAGCGCCTTCTCGCCGCCGGAAAGCAGATGGATCGACGTGGTGCGCTTCCCCGGCGGCTGCGCGATCACCTGCACGCCGGCATCGAGCACCTCTTCGCCGGTCATGCGCAGCCCCGCCTCGCCGCCGCCGAAAAGCACCGGGAAGAGGGCCGCGAAGTTGCGGTTGACCGTGTCGTAGGTGCCGCGCAGCAGCTCGCGCGTCTCGCGGTCGATCTTGCGGATCGCGTCCTCCAGCGTGCCGACGGCCTCTTCGAGGTCGCTCGACTGCGCATCGAGGTACCTCTTGCGCTCGCTGCTCGAAGCGAGCTCTTCGAGCGCGGCGAGGTTGACCGCGCCGAGGTCCTGGATCGCCTGTGTCAGGCGGGTGATCTCGCCCTGCAGCGTGGATGCGCGCGGCGCTCCGTCCGCGGCGGCGAGCAGCTTCTCGTCGTCGGCGCCCGCTTCGCGAAGCTGCCCCTCGAACTGCTCGAAATTGAGCCGCGCCGCCTGCTCCTTCAGGCGCAGCTCGCCGAGGCGCTCGCGCAACGGAGCGATGCGCGTCTCCAGCTGCAGGCGCTCTTCCTCCAGCCCGTGCAGCACCTGCGCCGCCGCCTCGACCGATTCGCGCGTGTTGGCGAGCGCGCGCTCGCACTCGATGCGCGCCTCGACCGCCCTCTCCAGCGCCTGCCGGACCTCGGGAATCGGATCGACCGCCAGCTCCTGCGCGAGCTTCGCCACTTCTTCGTCGGCCCGCCGGATCTGCGAATCGATCATGCGCACCGAGGTGTCGAGCTCGGAGATCTTGGCCGCGCATTCCCGCTCGGCAAAGAGCGCGTCGTGCGCTTCGCGCTCGGCGCGCTGCAGCGCCTGGCGGCGCGCCGCGAGTTCGCTTTCGGCCGACGCATGCTCGCCTTGCACCAGCGCGAGCGCTTCGCGGGCAGCGGCGATGTCGCCGGTGATCCGCCCGATCGCTGCGCGCGATTCGGCGAGGCGCTCGGCGCCGCGCTCCGCGTTGAGGCGAATCTCTTCCATCTCGGCACCGATCTGCGCCGCGCGCTCCTCGAACCGGGCGCGCACCTGCGTGCGCTTCAGGCTCTCGATCTCGGCGGCGTGCTTTTGCGCCTGCAGCGCACCGACGGCCTGGCGTGCCGACTCGAGCGCATGCTCGCGCGCGGCAATGTCTTCTCCGACCGCAGAAGCCTCCGCGCGGACCGTCTGCAGGCGTCGCGCGAAGTCCTGGCAGCGCTCGCGCAGCGCGTCGATTTCCGCCTGCCGCGCGAGGATGCCGGCATCGCCCGGATCGGGTGCGTGCCAGGTGACGGTGCAGCGCGTGAACTGATCGCCGTTGCGGGCGACGAGCACCGCGCCGGCAGGCAACGCTTCGCGCTCTTCCGCGGAAGGCGCGTGATCGATCGCATACGCGCGTTGCAGCCAGTCGGCCAGCGCGCCGGCAATCAAGCCGTCGGAGACGTGAACCTTGTCGATCAGTGAGATGTACCCGGCGAGCGGCTCGCAATGCGCGGCCGGCGCCCGCGCAAAGGCGCTTGCCTTTACCGGCGGCCGATCGGCATCGAGCGAGCGCAGCGCCGAAGTGCCGTCGACTTCCAGCGCGTGCAGCCGCTCGCGAAGGACGGCTTCCACCGCAGTCTCCCAGCCGGCATCGATGCGAATCTTCTGCCACAGCCGCGGCAGCCCGCCGAGCGTGCGCCGAGCGATCCAGGCATCCAGCGGGGCGTTCTCATCCGCCGCGGCCTGCACCTGCAACAGCGTCGCCAGCTGCGCTTCCGCGGCGGTATGCTCGCGCTCGGCGCTTGCCACCTGCTCGGTCAATTCCGCGGCGCGCGCATCCAGGGCGGCCGCGCCCTGCTGCGCGGCTTCGAGCGCAGCCAGCGCTTGCCCGAGGGCCGCACCCAGTTCCGCCAGCCGGTGCTCCGCCTGCTCGGCTTGCGAAGCGTCGGGGCGCTCGAGCGCGCGCAGCTCTCCTTCCAGTCGCTCGCGCCGTTGCAGCAAAGCTTGCTGCTGCTCATCGAGGTGCGCACTGGCGGTCGTCTCGACCTGCAGCCGGCTTTCGGCCTGCAGCACTGCGTCTCGGGCGGCGTTCAGCCGCTGTTGCGCGTCGCGATGCGCCTGCTCGGCGGCTGGCGCGAGCGAATTCTCGACCGCCAGCGTCGCCTGCGTTTCCTGCCCGCGCTGGCGGGTGCCGGCAGAGCGCGAAGCCCATCCATGCAGCGCCTGCGTGAGCTGGGCGCGCTGCTCACGCCACGCGGCGAGCTGCGCGCGCCGCTCGGTCTCCTGGCTCTCCAGCCGCTGGCGCGTCTCCTCGACGTGGCGCAGCTCCGATTCGTGGCGCGCCACCTCGGCGTTGGACGCATAGAGCGCCGCCTGTGCCGCATTCAGCGTGTCGCCGGCCTCGTAGTGCGCAACCCGCGCGCTCTCCACGCGGCTTTCGATTTCGCGCAGCCGGGCGGTATCGGCTTCCATCTCGTTCGTCACGCGCCCGATTTCCTGCGCATGGCGGTCGCGCTCGGCGGCCGCTTCGCGGCGCCGCACGAACCACAGCAGCTGCTGCCGCAGCTGCAGGTTCTGCTGGTGTTCCTTGTACTGGGTGGCGACCGCGGCTTGCGCCTCGAGCTTCTCGATCTGCGTTCCCAACTCGACGCGGATGTCCGTCA
>DASUMM010000043.1:0-2291 GCA_036277655.1 Burkholderiales bacterium
ATCCGCCTGCTCTATACGCTCGTGTTCGGTTTCGGCGCCGCGCTGGCCGGGCTCGCCGGCCTGCTGTCGGGCCCAATCTATTCGGTACAGCCCGGAATGGGAGAGCTGATCCTGATCCAGGTCTTCGTGGTGATCGTCATCGGCGGCATCGGCTCGATTCGCGGCGCGCTCGTCGGCGCGATGATCGTCGGCATGGCCGATACGATGGGCCGGGCGTTCCTGAAGCCGCTGCTGGCGACCGTCGTCTCGCCGAACGCGGCGGATTCGGCCGGACCTGCGCTCGCCTCGATGCTGATCTACCTGCTGATGGCCATCGTGCTGGCGCTGCGGCCGGCGGGTCTGTTTCCGTCGCGCGCATGATCGATCGAAGAGTCCTCGTGCTGGGCGTCGGGCTCGCGCTCCTCGCGGCGGTGCCGCCGATTGCCGCCGCATTCAACCAGCCGTTCTACCTCGATCTCTTCCGCCGCGTGATGATCTTCGCCATCGCGGCGGTGAGCCTCAACCTGATCCTCGGCTACGGCGGCATGGTGTCGTTCGGCCATGCGGCATATCTCGGCGTCGGCGCCTATGCGGTGGCGATCCTTGCGCACCACGAGGTGACGAACGGCTACCTGCAGTGGCTCCTCGCGATCGGTGCGTCCGCGGGCGTGGCGCTCGTGATCGGCGCGATCTCGATCCGCACCAGCGGCATCTACTTCATCATGATCACGCTCGCCTTCACGCAGATGCTCTACTACCTCGGCATTTCGCTCGAAGAGTACGGGGGCGACGACGGCCTGCGCCTGGCCGCAAAAAGCGAATTCTCGGGCGTGCTCGACCTGAACAACGAGACCATTTTCTACTACGTCGTCTTCGTGCTGCTCGTTGCGTGCCTGTGGCTCACGCACCGCATCGTCAACTCCCGCTTCGGCATGGTGATCCGCGCCGCAAGATCGAACGAAACGCGCACGCGCGCGATCGGCTTTTCGCCCTACCTGTATCGCTTGGTCGCCTTCGTCATCGCCGGCGCGATGTGCGGCCTCGCGGGTGCGCTGCTCGTCAACCACACCGCCTACCTCACGCCCGAGTTCATGAACTGGACGCGCTCGGGCGAGCTGATGTTCATGGTAATCATGGGCGGCATGGGGACGAGCGCCGGACCGGTGCTTGGGGCGTTTGCGCTGCTGCTGCTGGAAGACGTGCTTTCGGCTTTGACGCCACACTGGCAGATCATCCTCGGCCCGATCCTCGTGCTGGTCGTGCTTTTCGCCAAGCGAGGCCTGGCGGGCCTGTTGCCGGAGCGCCGGCCCGCGCAGGCCGCGAAGCCTCATGGCTGACGCGCTGCTCGAGGTCGGCGATTTGCGCAAGGCCTTCGGTGCGCTGGCGGCGACCGACGGCGTACGGCTCGACGTCCGCGAAGGCGAGACGCACGCGGTCATCGGCCCGAACGGTGCGGGAAAGACGACGCTCATCAACCAGCTGTCCGGGATGCTGCTTCCGGATTCGGGCCATATCCGCTTTCGCGGCGAGGACGTCACGCGCCTTTCCGCACCTGCGCGCGCCAGGAAAGGCCTTTCGCGCTCGTTCCAGGTCACCAGCATCTATCGCGAATTCACTGCGCTCGACAACGTAGCACTCGCCGTGCAGGCTCACGCGGGACACAGCTTTCGCTTCTGGCAGCCGGCGCGCGAGGAGGAAGCTTTGCGCGCGCCGGCGCGTCGCGTGCTCGAAGAGGTGGGCCTCGGTCACCGTGCGGACACGCTCGCCGCCGAGCTTTCGCACGGCGAGCAGCGCCAGCTCGAAATCGCCATGGTGCTCGCGACCCGCCCGCGGCTGCTCCTGCTCGACGAGCCCGTTGCCGGCATGGGGATCGAGGAATCGCGCCGGATGGTCGAATTCCTCGCGGCGCTGAAAGGCAAGTGCTCCATGGTCCTCGTCGAGCACGACATGGACGCGGTCTTCTCGCTTGCGGATCGCATCTCGGTGCTCGTGTACGGGCGGATCATCGCCACCGGCGCGCCGGCAGAGATCCGCGCCAACCCGGAAGTGCGCGCCGCCTATCTCGGGAGCGAGGACTGATGCTGCAGGTCCAGGCGCTCGAGACGTCCTACGGGGTAAGCCAGGTGCTCTTCGGCTTGTCGTTCGCGGTCGCCAAGGGCGAAGTGGCGACGCTGCTCGGCCGCAATGGCATGGGGAAGACGACCACCGTGCTCTCGATCATGGGCGTCGTGCGCTCGAGTGCCGGGTCGGTGAACTTCGATGGGCAGGAACTGCGCGGCCTGCCCGCCTATCGCGTGGCGCAGGCCGGCATC
>DASUMM010000044.1:0-8366 GCA_036277655.1 Burkholderiales bacterium
GCCGGATAGGACGCCGGGAAGCACCCGCGCCTTTAGCTCCGCGCTGCCGGCGTTCGCGATCGGCGGCGAGCCGATCTGATGCGAAAAGAGGCTGGCGTGGACGCCGCCGGAGCCCGCAAGCGCGATCTCTTCCGACAGCACGACGTGCATCAGCAGGTCGGCGGGCGTGCCGCCATACTCGTCGGGAAAGCCGACGCCGAGCAGGCCAGCCGCAGCCGCCTTGCGATACATCTCGCGCGGAAACTCACCCGCTTCGTCCCACTCGTTCACATGCGGCGCAATCTCGCGCGCGACGAAACGCCGCATCGTGTCGCGAAACGCTTCGTGCTCCTCGGTAAGCGCCGGATGCGCCTTCATGCCGGCTCGAATTCGACCAGCAGCTGCCCGGGCTTGACCTGGGCGCCGGCGGCGATGTGGACCGCTCTTACGCGCACGCGCGCCGGAGCCGCAAGGCCGTGCTCCATCTTCATCGCTTCGAGCACGACGAGCATGCTGCCGGCCTCGAACTGCTCTCCTTCCTTCGCCTGCACGGCAACGATGCGCCCGTTCATCGGCGCCGCAAGCCGGCCGTCGCCGACCTGCCCCGCGCGCTTGGCGGGCGGCGCAAGCAAACTGTTCTCCAGGGACCAGGTCGCGCCCCCGCGAGCGAGGTGACACACGCTGCCGTCGAGCGCGAAGTGCACCGTTTCCTCTCCGGCCCCGGTACGAATGCGCGCAGCCGAGCCATCTACGCTCAGCACGCGTACGGAATCGTTGCCGCTTGCCAAGGTGACGTCGTGCTCGCCGAACCGGGCTCGCAGAGGGTGTGCAGGGTTGTTGCTCCAGCGCGTCCATTCGTCGAAGCCGCTGGCCTGCGCGAGGAGCACGGCCGCGATGGCGTGCGTGTCGGCGTCCGGGCTCTCGGTTTCGAAGCGGTGCTGCGAAAGATATTGCGTCGTCGCTTCGCCGCGTGCGAAGGTCTCTTCCCGCAGCACCGAGGCAAGGAACCATTTGTTCGTGGTCACGCCGAGCGCGACCGTATCGTCGAGCGCTTGGGCGAGGCGTTCGCGCGCTTCATCGCGCGTCGCGCCATGCGCGATCACCTTGGCAATCATCGAGTCGTACCACGGCGAAATCTCGGCGCCCGATTCGAGCGCATGTTCCGTGCGCACGCCTTGCGCAGGCTGCCAGGCGAGCAGCCGGCCCGACTGCGGCAGGAAATCGCGCGCGGCGTCTTCTGCACACAGGCGCACTTCGATCGCGTGGCCGGAAAAGCGGATTCTCTCCTGCGCGAGCGGCAGCCGCTCGCCACGCGCGACGCGCAACTGCCACTCGACCAGATCGAGGCCGCTGATGGCCTCGGTGACCGGATGCTCGACCTGCAGCCGCGTGTTCATTTCCATGAACCAGAAGCGGCGATCGGCGCCAAGCAGGAACTCGACGGTTCCGGCCCCGACATAGCCGACGACCCGCGCGGCGGCAACCGCCGCCTCGCCCATCCGCTCGCGTAGCGCGGCATCGACAGCGGGCGAGGGCGATTCTTCGATCAGCTTCTGGTGGCGCCGCTGCACCGAGCAGTCGCGCTCGCCGAGGTGAACGCAGTTGCCGAGCGAATCGGCGAATACCTGCACTTCGACGTGGCGCGCGCCTTCGATCGCCGGTTCGATCAGCAGCCTTCCATCGCCGAACGCATGCTCGGCCTCGGAACGCGCCTGCGCGAGAGCTGGCGCGAGCTCGGCTTTCGAGCGAACGAGGCGCATGCCGCGCCCGCCACCACCGGCCGCCGCCTTGATCATGACCGGGTAGGCGAGGCTAGCGCCCTCCTCATAGGTGGCGAGGACAGGGATGCCGGCGGCGCGCATCAGCCGCTTTGCTTCTCCCTTGTCGCCCATCGCACCGATCGCGGCCGGAGGTGGACCGACCCACACGAGCTTCGCATCCAGCACGGCTTGCGCGAATGCGGCGCTTTCGGCGAGGAAGCCATAGCCGGGATGAACCGCATCGGCAGCGGATCTCTTCGCCGCCTCGACGATCGCCGGGATGTTCAGGTACGAGTCGCGCGGCGCCGGGCCACCGATGCAGACCGAAGCGTCCGCTTCTTTCGCGTGCCGCGCGTCGCGGTCCGCCTCGGAATAGACGCCGATCGTACGCATCCCCATCGCGCGCGACGTGCGCATCACGCGCAGCGCAATTTCGCCGCGATTGGCAATGAGGAGGGAGCGCATCACCGCCGCCGCTAGTCCTTCTTGATGTGGCGCGAGGGCAGGATGCCCATGTACTTGCAGATGATGCCGAGCATCACTTCGTCGGCACCGCCGCCGATCGAGCCAAGGCGCCCGTCGCGGTAGGCGCGCGAGGCCGGGTTGTCCCAGGTGAACCCCATGCCGCCCCAATACTGCAGGCAAGCATCCGAGACTTCGCGCCGCAGGCGCCCGCTTTTCAGTTTCGCCATCGAAGCGAGCTCGGTGACGTCCTCGCCGGCGACGTACTTCTCGCACGCGCGGTAGGTGAGCGCGCGCAGCGCCTCGATCTCGGTCTTCAGCTCGGCGAGCCGGTAATGCACGTACTGGAAGTCGAGCACCGTCTGGCCGAACATCCGGCGCTCGCGGATGTACTCGATCGTGTCGTTCAGCGTGCGCAGCATGCCGTTCACCGAACTCGCTGCCGCCCACAGCCGCTCCTCCTGGAACTGCTGCATCTGATAGGTGAAGCCGAGCCCTTCCTCACCGATGCGATAGCGCTGCGGCACGCGCACGTCGTCGAAATGGATGAGGCCGGTGTCGGAAGACATCATGCCGATCTTGCGGATCTTCTTCGCTTTCACGACCCCTTTCGTCGCCATCGGCAGGATGATCAGCGTCTTGTTCTTGTGCGCGGCGCCTTCCGAGGTATTCGCGAGCAGGCACATCCAGTCGGCCTGCAGGCTGTTGGTGATCCACATCTTCTGGCCGTTGATGACGTAGTCGCCGCCGTCCTTGCGCGCCGTGGTCTTGATCGAAGCGACGTCGGAGCCGGCGCCCGGCTCGGAGACGCCGATGCAAGTCACCATGTCGCCGGCGATCGCCGGCGCGAGGAACTCCTTGCGCAGCTCGTCCGACCCGAAGCGCGCGAGCGCAGGCGTCGCCATGTCGGTCTGCACCCCGATCGCCATCGGCACGCCGCCGCAGCGGATTTGCCCGAGCGTCTCGGCAAACACCATCGAGTAGCTGTAGTCGAGGGCTGCGCCGCCGTAGGCCTCGGGCTTGGTGAGCCCGAGCATGCCGAGGTTGCCGAGCTTCTTGAAGACTTCGTGGGCGGGAAACTGCTCGGCGGCCTCCCACTGGTCGACGTGCGGATTGATCTCTGCGTCGATGAATTTCTTCATCGTGCGGCGGATCTCTTCGTGCTCCTGCGTGAATTTCATCTGCGCTCGCTCCTTCAATCTAGGGGCGCGCCACCCCGAATTGCATCGGGCGCAACGCGCGCTCGTCCGCATCCCGGCAGACCGAAAGCACGAACCCGAGCACGTTCCGCGTGTCGCGCGGATCGATGATGCCGTCGTCGAGCATCGAGGCGCTCGTCACGAACGCGCTTTGCTGCCGCTCGAAATTCTCGGTGATGCGCTTCTTCAGGTCGCGGATCTTCGCCTCGTCTACCGGCAGCCCTTTCCTCCGCGCGCCGCCTTCCATCACGATCGCCATCGTCAGCGCCGCCTGCTCGGCGCCCATCACCGCGGTCTGCGCATTCGGCCACGAAAACAGGAACCGCGGATCGTAGGCGCGGCCGCACATGCCGTAGTTGCCGGCGCCGAACGAAGCGCCGCACATCAGCGTGATCTGCGGCACGTTGGCGTTGGCGACCGCCTGGATCATCTTCGAGCCGTGCTTGATCATGCCGGCTTCCTCGGACGATTTCCCGACGATGTAGCCGGTTGTGTTCTGCAAATAGAGGATAGGCAGTCCCGCCTGGCAGCACGACTGGATGAAATGGGTCGCCTTGTTCGATCCGGCAGGATCGAGCGGCCCGTTGTTGGTGACGATGCCGACCGGCATGCCGTGGATCGAAGCGTGGCCGCACACGGTCGCCGGCCCGTAGTCGGCCTTGAAATCGAGGAAGTCGGAATCGTCGGCGAAGCGCGCGATCGCCTCGCGCATGTCGACCGGCTTGCGGTAATCGGAGGGCATCACGCCCAGCAATTCTTCCGCCGGATAACGGGGCGGCTTGCCTCGCGGCAGCGGCGGCGTCTTCCAGCCGAGCCGCGCGAGCACCTCGCGCGCGATGCGCACGCCGTCGGAATCATCTTCGGCAAGGTATTCGCCGAGTCCCGAGACGTGCGTGTGCATGACCGCGCCGCCGAGCTCTTCATCCGTGGCGATCTCCCCGGTTGCTGCCTTGAGGAGCGGCGGCCCGGCGAGGAACGCTTTCGCGCGGCCGCGCACCATGATCACGTAATCGGAGAGCCCGGGCATGTACGCGCCGCCAGCCGTCGAAGAACCGTGCACGACGGTGACGACCGGACAGCCCGCAGCCGAGAGGCGCGCGAGGTTGCAGAAGATCGCACCGCCGTGGATGAATCCTTCGACGCGGTATTTGAGAAGGTTTGCGCCGGCCGATTCCACGAGATGGATGAACGGCAGCTTGTTTCGCAGCGCGAGTCCCTGCATGCGCAGCAGCTTCTCCCGCCCCATGTGCTGGATCGCGCCGGCATCGATCCCGGAGTCGCTCGCGACCACGACGACTCGAATGCCCGAAACGTAGCCGATGCCGGCGATCATGCCGCCGCCGGGGATGGATTTCTCCGGGTCGGGATCGTCGAGGCAGAAGCCTGCCATCGAGGCGAGCTCGAGCCACGGGGCGCCGGGATCGAGAAGCCGCGCGATGCGCTCGCGCGGCAGCAGTTGCCCGCGCTTGTCGAAGAGCGGCTTCACCTTTGCGGATTCGTCGCGCGTGCGCGCTTCCAGCGCCCGCAGCCGCGCGATGAGGCCGAGCATGTGCTCGCGGTTGCGCCGGAACGCTTCCGACGCCGGGTCGAGCTGCGACTGGATCGCCGCCACTACCCGAGCACTTTCGGCTTCACTGCGAGAGGAAAGCCCTCGAAGGCTGCGCTCTGCCTCCCCTGCTGCGGCGTCTGATGGCGCTTTGCATTCGGCACCGCGCCGTCGACGCGCAGGCAGGTGCCCGAAATGAACGCTGCGGCCGGCGAAAGCAGAAACACGATCGCCGCCGAGACTTCCGACTCCGTGCCGAGCCGGCCGACCGGGACATGGCGAGGCAGCGCCCGGATGTGCGCGGCCATTTCGGGCGGGTAGTGATCGAGCCCGCTGGAAGCGATCCAGCCCGGCGCGACCGCATTCACGCGAACCGGCGCCCACTCGAACGCCGCAGTTTCGGTGAAGTTGAGCATGCCGGCGCGCGCGGCGCCCGAGTGGCCCATGTTCGGCATGCCGTGCCACATGTCGGCGATGATGTTGACGATCGCGCCGGTCCCCGACTCTTTCAGATGCTGGGTGTAGCACTCGCGCGCGACGAGGAACCCGCCGGTGAGGTTCGTGCGCACAACGGTTTCCCAGCCTTTCGCGGAAATCCTCTCCAGCGGCGAGGCAAACTGACCGCCCGCGTTGTTCACCAGCAAATCGATCCGGTCGAAGTCCTTCAGGATGGCGGCAACCGTCTCCCGCACGCGCTCCTCCTCGCGAATGTCGCAGGCATAGCCCTTTGCTTCGCCCCCGGCGCGAGCAATCTCGTTTGAAACGGACTCCAGCTTCTCCAGCTTGCGCCCGACGAGCGCCACGCGGGCGCCGAGCGCAGCGAGCTCGTGCGCGGTGCAGCGCCCGATTCCCGAACCGGCGCCGGTGACGATCGCGACCTGCCGCTGGAAAAGTCCCGGGCGAAAAACGGACTTGTACCGCTCGATCGAGGTCATGATTTGCGAGGGAAAACGGCCGGGGAAGTGTCCCGCATGCGATATCATCCGTCAATCGCGCTTCCTGCGAGATTCCGCAATGATCCCGAGAACGCTTTTCACCCCGGAACACGAGACGTTCCGCGACAGCGTGCGCCGTTTCATGCAGGAGGAGGTGATCCCGCACGACGAGCGCTGGCAGGAGCAAGGCTTCGTCGACAAGGAGCTCTGGCGCAAGGCCGGCGCGAATGGATTCCTGTGCTGCTCGATGCCGGAGGACTATGGCGGCGCTGCCGCCGACAAGCTCTACAGCGTAGTCCTGATGGAAGAGCAGGCGCGCGCCAACAATTCGTCGCTCGGCTGGGGCCTGCACTCCGAGATTGTCGCGCCGTACCTGCTGAATTACGGCACCGAGGCGCTGAAGCGCAACTACCTGCCGAAGATGGCGGCGGGCGAGATGATCGGCGCGATCGCGATGAGCGAGCCGGGCGCCGGCTCCGACCTGCAGAGCGTGAAGACGAGCGCGATCCGCAAGGGCGACCGCTACGTCGTCAACGGCTCGAAAACCTTCATCACCAACGGCTGGAACTGTGACCTGGTGATCGTCGTCGCGAAGACCGACCCGGCGAAAGGCGCGAAGGGCACCAGCCTCGTCGTTGTCGATACCTCGATGAAGGGCTTCTCGAAGGGCAAGCGCCTGAAGAAGATGGGCTTGAAGGGGCAGGACACCGCCGAGCTCTTTTTCGACAACGTCGAAGTGCCAGCAGAGAACCTGCTTGGGCAGGAGAACAACGGCTTCATCTACCTGATGCAGGAGCTTCCCTGGGAGCGCATGCAGATCGCCATCGGCGCCGTGGCGAAGGCCGAGGCCGCGATCGACTGGACCACGCAGTACGTGCGGGAGAGAAAAGCGTTCGGCAAGCCGGTGGCGAGCTTCCAGAACACCCGCTTCAAGCTTGCAGAAATGACGACCGAAGCGCAGGTGGCGCGCGTGTTCGTCGACCGCTGCATCGAGCTGCTGCTGGAAAAGAAGCTCGACACCGCGACCGCGTCGATGGCGAAGTATTGGACCTCGGATCTGGAGAACCGCATCATCGACGAGTGCCTGCAGCTGCATGGCGGGTACGGCTTCATGTGGGAATTTCCGATTGCGCGCGCTTACGTGGATGCCCGCGTCGCGCGCATCTACGGCGGCACCAACGAAATCATGAAGGAAGTGATCTCCCGGTCCCTCGGGCTGGGGGAGAAATAGGAGACGGACATGGCCGAAGCGATGATTTTCGATGCGCTGCGCACACCGCGCGGCAAGGGAAAGAAAGACGGCTCGCTGCACGAGGTGAAGCCGATTTCGCTCCTCACCGGGGTGCTGAAGGAATTGCAGAAGCGCCACGACCTCGACACGTCGCAGGTCGATGACGTGGTGATGGGCTGCGTCACGCCGGTGGGCGAGCAGGGCTCGTGCATCGCGAAGACCGCGGCGCTTGCGGCGGGCTGGGACTGGCACGCCGCCGGCGTGCAGCTGAATCGCTTCTGCGCCTCGGGGCTCGAGGCGGTGAACATGGCGGCGCAGAAGGTGCGCTCGGGCTGGGAAGACCTGGTGGTGGCCGGCGGCGTCGAATCGATGTCGCGCGTGCCGCTCGGCACCGACCGCGGCGCCTGGGCGTGCGATCCGGAGACGAGCTTCGAGACGGCGTTCATTCCGCAAGGGATCAGCGCCGACCTGATCGCCACGCTGGAGAATTTTTCCCGCGACGAGGTGGACCAGTTCGCGCTCGGCTCGCAGAAGAAAGCGGCCGCCGCGCGGGAGAGCGGGCTCTTCAAGCGCTCGGTGGTGCCGGTGCAGGATGCGATCGGCGACGTGATTCTCGATCATGACGAGTTCATCAAGCCGCACACCACGCTCGAAGGCCTCGCATCGCTCAAGCTCTCGTTCGACCGGATGGGCGAGATGGGCTATGACGCGGTCGCCATTCAGCGCTATCCGCAGGTCGAGCGCATCCGCCACGTGCACACCGCCGGAAACTCTTCCGGGATCGTCGATGGCGCTGCTGCGGTGCTGATCGGTTCGGAAGAGAAGGGGAAGGCGCTCGGTCTTACGCCGCGCGCACGGGTGCTCGCCACGGCCCTTTCGGGTGCCGATCCGACGATCATGCTCACCGGCCCGATGCCGGCCGCGCGCAAGGCGCTTGCCAAGGCGAAGATGACGATCGACCAGATCGACCTGTTCGAAGTGAACGAAGCGTTCGCCGTGGTGCCGATGAAGTTCATCCGGGAAATGGGCGTGCCGGCGGAGAAGGTGAACGTCAACGGCGGCTCGATTGCGATGGGCCATCCGCTCGGGGCGACCGGCGCGATGATCCTCGGCACGCTGATCGACGAACTCGAGCGGCGCAAGCTGCGCTACGGCCTCGCGACGCTTTGCGTCGGCGGCGGCATGGGCATCGCCACCATCGTCGAACGCCTTTAGCCACCGGGGTCAGAGTAAAGGGTCAGAGTACCTACTCTG
>DASUMM010000045.1:0-4828 GCA_036277655.1 Burkholderiales bacterium
TCCCGGCGCCGCACGCGACCGCCTGACCGCCGGGATGTACATCGGCAAGGGCGAGGGCGATCCGACCGGCGTGCTCGAGGCCGCGTTTGCCGCGACGATCGCCTGCGAGCCGATCGACGAGAAGCTGCGCAAGGCGGTGAAGAAAGGAAAGATGGTCCCGCGCCAGGGCGTCGACCTCGGCACGGTCGCGCGCGAGAAGGACCTGATCACGCAGGACGAATACAACCAGTGGCTGCGCAAGGAGGCGCTGCGCAAGCAGGTCATCAAGGTCGATGACTTCCCGCAGGATTTCGGCCGCGCCGAGATCCTGGCGAAGCTCGGCCAGGAAAAAGCTCTTTCCGCAAAGGCCGCCTGACATGCCTGCCAAACCCGTCTATGTGATCGATGGCGCGCGCACGCCGTTCCTGAAAGCGAAGAACCGCCCCGGGCCGTTTGCCGCAGGCGACCTCGCCACGCAGGCCGGGCGGGCGCTGCTGGTGCGGCAGAAATTCGCACCGACCGATCTGGATGAAGTGATCCTCGGCTGTGCCGCACCTTCGGTCGACGAGGTGAACATCGGCCGCGTCGCCGCCTTGCGGATGGGCTGCGGCGAGAAAGTCCCCGGCTGGACCGTGATGCGCAATTGCGCATCGGGCATGCAGGCGCTCGATTCGGGCGTCAACAACATCCTCGCCGGACGATCGAACCTGGTGCTCGCCGGCGGCGTGGATGCCCTGTCTCGCGCACCGCTGCTCTATTCCGAGAAATCGGTGCTCTGGTTTGCAGACCTCGCGGGCTCAAAGACCGTTGGCCAACGCGCCGCGCTCTTTGCGCGCATGCCGTTCAAGGCGCTGCTCGCCCCGGTGATCGGCATCATGAAAGGTCTCACCGATCCGATGGTGGGCTTGCTGATGGGCCAAACCGCCGAAAACCTCGCCTACCGCTTTGGCATCACGCGCGAGCAGATGGACGAATTCTCGGTGCGCAGCCATCAGCGCGTAGCCGCAGCGCAGGCGAGCGGCGTGCTTGCGCCGGGCGGCGGTGAGGTGGAGCCGGTGTACGAGCGCGCAGGGAAAGTGCATCCGCTGGACGACGGTGTGCGGCACGACTCCTCGATGCAGAACCTCGCCAAGCTGAAACCGTTCTTCGACCGCAAGTACGGCAACGTGACGCCGGGCAACAGCTCGCAGATCACCGACGGCGGCGCGTGGCTCGTCCTTGCATCGGAAGAAGCCGTGAAACGGCATGACCTGGCGCCGATCGGCCGCATCGTCGACTCGCAGTGGGCCGGGCTCGATCCGGCGCAGATGGGACTGGGGCCGGTGCACGCTGCGACGCCGATTTTGCAGCGCAACGGCATGGCATTGAACGACCCGGACTACTGGGAGATCAACGAGGCGTTCGCCGCGCAGGTGCTCGGCTGCCTCGCCGCGTGGAAGGACGAGAAATACTGCCGCGAAGAGCTCGGCCTCGACTCGGCAATGGGCGAGCTCGATCAGAGCCGCCTGAACGTCGATGGCGGCGCAATTGCGCTCGGCCATCCGGTCGGCGCCTCGGGCGCACGCATCGTGCTGCACCTGCTGAAGACGCTCAGGCGCAATAACGCCAAGCGCGGCATGGCCTCGATCTGCATCGGCGGCGGCCTGGGCGGTGCGATGCTGCTCGAAGCGCTCTAAGGGGAAAACCATGGATCGCGCAGGGACGAAGGCGCTCGCCAAGCACTGGCGCTGGGAAACCGACCGGCACGGGCTCGCCTGGCTGACGTTCGACAAACAGGGCGAATCAACCAACACCTTTTCGCGAGATGCGCTCGAAGAGCTCGGCGCGGCGCTGGAGGAGATCGCTGCGGCGAAGCCGCGCGGGCTGGTGATCCGCTCCGGCAAGGACAGCTTCATCGCCGGCGCCGACATCAAGACGTTCGCGAGCTTCGCCAAGGCGGAAGAAGCCGTCGCTTTCACGCGGCTCGGCTGGGACACGGTGCAGAAAGTGCGCGACCTGCCGTTCCCCACCACCGCGATGATCAATGGCTTTTGCATGGGCGGCGGCCTCGAGCTTGCGCTCGCTTGCACCTATCGCGTGGCGCTCGACGATCCGAAGACCCGGCTCGCATTTCCCGAGGTGATGCTCGGCATCTGGCCGCTTTGGCACGGACTACAGTGGCTGCCGAAGCTCGTCGGGCCGGCCGCCGCGCTCGACATGATCCTCACCGGCAAGGCGATCGATGCCAAGCGCGCCAAGCGCATGGGCCTCGTCAATGAAGCGGTGCCGTTGCGGATCCTCGAGAACACGGCGCGGATGGTGACGCTCGAGGCGCGGCCTCCGCGGCGGCTGCCGCTGCTGCAGCGCCTGATGCTGGGACCTTTGCGCGGCCTGGTGGTGTCGCAGGCGCGCAAGCAGGTCGCGAAGCGAGCGAGGCGCGAGCATTACCCGGCGCCGTACGCGATCCTCGATGCATGGCAAAAGTACGACGGCGATCCCTGGCGCGCGGCGAACGATCCCTCGTGCTCGATGCAGGCGCTGTTCGAGCATCCGACGACGCACAACCTGATCCGGGTGTTCTTCCTGCAGGAGAAGCTGAAGGACGAGGGGAAAGGCTCGGACTTTCGTGCGCGCCACGTGCATGTGGTCGGCGCGGGAGTGATGGGCGGCGACATCGCGGCAGTCTGCGCGATGCGCGGCATCACCGTCACGCTGCAGGACACGTCCGCCGAGCGCCTGGCGCCGGCACTCGAGCGCGCGGCAAAGCTTTTCGAGCGGCGGCTGCGTGATGCGCGTCGCGAGCGCGATGCGCTCGATCAGCTGATCCCGGACGTCACCGGGGCGGGCGCGGCGCGCGCCGACGTCATCATCGAAGCGATCTTCGAGAACCTGGATGCGAAGCGGCAGCTCTTCGCAAAGCTGGAAGCGATCGCGAAACCGGACGCGATCCTTGCCTCCAACACCTCCAGCCTGAAGCTCGCCGACATCGCGGCGAATTTCCGCGACCCGTCGCGGCTGGTCGGCATCCACTTCTTCAACCCGGTGCCGCAGATGATGCTGGTCGAAGTGGTGTCGGGAAACCGCACGGATGCGGAACTCGCGAAGAAGGCCGCGGCATTTGTGCGCCAGATCGACAAGCTGCCGCTGCCGGTGAAGGACTCGCCCGGCTTTCTCGTCAATCGCGTGCTCGGGCCCTACATGCAGAACGCCTTCCGGATGGTCGACGCCGGCACGAAGCCCGAGACCATCGACGCCGCGATGGAGGACTACGGCATGCCGATGGGACCGATGGAGCTCGCTGACACGGTCGGACTCGACATCTGTCTCGCGGCAGGCAAGGAACTGGCGCAGAAGGGAACGACCGAGGCACCCCGGATCCTGCTGCAAAAGGTCGAAGCAAAGCAGTTCGGCAAGAAAACCGGGCAGGGAATCTATCGCTGGGAGAATGGCAAACCGGTCAAGGGCGCGCCGGATGTGGCGCCGCCGGGGCTCACCGAGTCGCTGATCGCGCCCTACCTCGCGGAGGCGAAAGCGGTGCACGCCGAAGGCATTGTTGCCAATGCCGATCTGATCGACGCAGGCCTGATCTTCGGCACCGGCTTCGCGCCGTTTCGCGGCGGGCCGCTGCACTCGCTCGGCGAAACCAAGTAACCTTGCGGCCGATGCCGCGAGGAACTTCCTGAAGTGGGGCGGGCTTCGGACCAGCCGCCCGGCCTGAAGCTGCCGCGCAACCGCATTCCGGCGTTGCGCGTGCTGCCGATGCCGGCCGACGCAAACCACAACGGCGACATCTTCGGCGGCTGGATCATGTCGCACGTCGACATCGCCGGCGGCACGGTCGCCGGCCGTGTCGCGCGCGGTCGCGTGGCGACCGTCGCCGTCAACGCGTTCGTGTTCAAGCAGCCGGTGCAGGTCGGCGACCTGCTTTCGTTCTATGCCGACGTGGTGCGGATCGGGAACACTTCGGTCACGATCAACGTCGAAGTCTATGCCGAGCGGGGCCGCGCCGACACGCAGATCGTCAAGGTGACTGAAGCGACGCTAACGTACGTCGCCATCGACAGCGCCGGCCGCTCGCGGCCAATTAGCGGGAAGAGAGCCAAGCGATGAAAGAGATGAGCGGAAAAGTCGCGGTCGTCACTGGCGCGGGAAGCGGCCTGGGCCGCGCCGCCGCCGTCGCGCTTGCACGCGAGGGCATGCGCGTGGCGGTCGCTGATCTCGATGGCGAGAGCCTGGAGAGCATCGCGCAGGAGTTGCGCTTCGCCGGAGCGAGCGTTTCCGCCTACCACACCGACGTCAGCAAGGCCGAGGACATGGACGCGCTCGCCGCGCGCGTCTTCGACGAGATGGGTGGCGCGAGTCTGGTTTGCAACTGCGCAGGGGTCGCCATGATGGCGCCGGTATGGGAAACCACGCTCGCCGACTGGCAGTGGACGCTCGGCGTGAATCTGTGGGGAGTCATCCATTCGATGCGCGCGTTCATGCCGCGGCTGATTGCGCAGGATTCCGGCCACATCGTCAACGTCGCTTCGATTGCCGGCCTCATCTCACCGCCCGGCTCGGGCGCCTACTCCGCCGGCATGCATGCGGTGGTCAGCCTTTCGGAGACGCTGCATCACGACCTGCGCGAGATCGGCTCGAACATC
Source organism: Burkholderiales bacterium (assembly GCA_036277655.1). GTDB lineage: Bacteria > Pseudomonadota > Gammaproteobacteria > Burkholderiales > SG8-39 > 2-02-FULL-66-14. The sequence continues at coordinate 4,605 of DASUMM010000045.1, forward strand.
GGCGTCTCGGTGCTCTGCCCTGCTTACGTGCCGACCGGCAGCCCCGAGTCGGAGCGCAAGCGGCCCAAGCAGTTCGCCAACCCGCCGCGCGAGATGTCGCCGCTGCAGCGCGCCAAGCAGGCGATGCTGAGGAAGGCGGCGCAATCCGGGCGCATTTCGGAGGAGCAGGTGGCGCAGATCATGGTGGCCGGGATCAAGGCCAATCGCTTCTACATCCTCACCCA
>DASUMM010000046.1:0-16891 GCA_036277655.1 Burkholderiales bacterium
CCGCAATGGTGCTGTCCATGATCGCGACGCCGTTCCTGATCAACGCCAGCAACCGCATCGTGCTGCGCTTCGCCGGCTCGGAGTGGATGCTGCGCTCGCTGGAAATGCACCGCGTCGCGGTGCAGGCGCTGGAGACCGAGCGCCACGTCATCATCCTCGGCTACGGGCGCAACGGCCAGCACATCGCGCGCCTGCTGGAGGCGGAAGGGGTGCGCTATGTCGCCCTCGACCTGGATCCGGAACGGGTGCGCGAGGCCGCGCTCGCCGGCGACACCGTGGTCTTCGCCGACAGCTCGCGGCGCGAGGCGCTGGCCGTTGCGCCCGTAGCCGAGGATGATGACGTGCCGCTCGGTGTCGATCGACTTCACCGCGAGGCGGTGCAGCTCCAGCGCGCGCAGCATCCATTCGGAGCGCGTGAAGCGCAGCACGATTCGATCGCTCGCCCCGATTGCAAACGGAGTGGCGATCATCGAGAGCACCATCGCGGCGAGCATGCTTTGCAGCACAGCGCCCGGCACCGCCGCCTGATCGACGGCGAGCGCGAGCAGCACGAAGCCGAATTCCCCGCCCTGCGCGAGCGCGATCGCAACCCGCAGCGAAGTTGCGGGCGGACTGCCGAACAGTCGTGACAGCGCGCCGATCAGCGCGAGCTTGCCGCCCACGAGCAGCACCAGGAGCCCGAGCACCATCCACCATTGCTCGAGCACGATGCGCAAATCGAGCAGCATGCCGACGGTGACGAAGAAAAGCCCGAGCAGCACGTCGCGGAAGGGCTTGATGTCCTCTTCGACGCGATAGCGATACTCGGTCTCGGAGATCAGCATGCCGGCGAGGAACGCGCCAAGCGCGAGCGAAAGCCCGGCGATTCCGGTGACGTACGCCAGGCCCAGCGTGACCAGCAGCACGTTCAGCATGAACAGTTCGCTCGAGCGGCCGCGCGCGACCACGCCGAACCAGGCGCGCATCAGGCGCGGGCCCACCAGGATCACGACCGCCAGCACCAGCGCGGCCTTCGCCGCCGCCCCCGCGATCGCGATGCCGATTTCGTCCGTCGACCTGCCGAGCGCAGGCACGAGGATCAGCCCCGGCACCACCGCCAGATCCTGAAACAGCAGCACGCCGATGATTTCCCTGCCGTGCGCCGTATCGAGCTCGAGCCGATCGGCGAGCAACCGGGAGACGACTGCGGTCGATGACATCGCCGCCGCGCCGCCCAGCACCAGCCCCGCCTGCCAGCTTGCGCCGAGCGCCAGGCAGATCGCGGCGCCAATTGCGATCGTCAGCCCGACCTGCGCCGTGCCGAGGCCGAACACGATCCGGCGCATTACGACGAGCTTCGGCAGGCTGAACTCCAGGCCGATGGAGAACATCAGGAACACGATGCCGATTTCCGCCAGATGGCGGGTCGAGTCAGTGCCGTGCAACAGCGCGAGAAGCGAGGGCCCGAGCGCGACGCCGGTGACGATGTAGCCGATCATCGGCGGCAGGTGAAAGCGCCGGCACGCGGTGACCGCGAGCACCGCGCTCGCGAGCAGCACCAGCACTGGCAGCAGCGCTTCGCGCGCGGTGTCCATCGACAGAGGGTCGAAAGCCCTTCGGATATACTCCTTCCCTATGATAAGCGCAGGGCGTGCCGCCGCACAGCGCACTGCGCCTGCGCGCGTCTCCGAGCAGGCGCTCGAGCTTGCGCGCAACGTGCTCGAGATCGAAGCCGAAGCCATCCTCGCGCTGACCAGCAGGCTCGACGGAAGATTTCTGCAGGCGCTCGCGCTGATCGAAGACTCGCTCGGGCGTCACGGCCGCGTGATCGTGAGCGGCATTGGCAAATCCGGTCACATCGCGCGCAAGATCGCTTCGACGCTCTCGAGCACCGGGACGCCAGCGTACTTCGTCCATCCGGCCGAAGCGAGCCACGGCGACCTCGGCATGATCCGCCAGGCCGACGTGCTGATCGGCATTTCCAATTCCGGCACGAGCGAAGAGCTGATGCGCATCGTGCCGGTCGTCAAGCGCGAAGGCGCCAAGCTGATCGCGATCACCGGCAACGCCGAATCGCCGCTCGCGCGCGAAGCCGACGTGACGCTCGATGCGCGAGTCGAAAAGGAAGCGTGTCCGCTGAACCTCGCGCCGACCGCGAGCACCACCGCAGCGCTCGCGCTCGGAGATGCGCTCGCGGTTGCGCTGCTGGACGCGCGCGGCTTCTCAACAACGGACTATGCACGTCAGCACCCGCGCGGCTCGCTCAATGAGCAGGCTCGGCAGGCGCTTACGAATGTCGCCGCAGTGATGCGCGGGATCAAACTGGTTCCTGTAGTTCGCGAGAAATCGGACCTGCGCCGGGCGCTCGCCGTTATGACAAAAGGCGGCATGGGCATGGTTGCTGTCGTCGACAAAAGCGGTCGTGTAAAGGGAATTTTCACCGACGGCGACCTGCGGCGCCATATCGAAGCGATCGCTAGCCGCAAGCGCGCTCGCATCGACGACGTGATGACCGCCAATCCCCGCACCATCGGCGCGCGGGCACTCGCTCAGGCAGCGGTCGAGCTGATGGAACGGCATCGCATCAGCCAGCTTCTCGTCACAGACGAGGGGGGGCGCCTGGTCGGCGCACTGAACATACACGACCTGTTTCGCGCGCGGGTGATTTAGTCGGAATGACGATCGCCGCTTCCGATGCGCTCGAGCGCGCACGCCGCGTGCGGCTGATGGCGTTCGACGTCGACGGCGTGCTGACCGACGGCCGCCTGTGGTACGGGCCCGCCGGCGAGACGATGAAAGCGTTCCACGTGCAGGACGGTCTGGCGATCAAAATGCTTGCCGGCGCAGGCATCGCGACCGCAATCATCACGAGCCGTCGCTCCGAAGCGGTCGCGATACGCGCCGCCGAGCTCGACATCGCGCACGTCCTGCAGGGCGTCGAGGACAAATACGGCGCTTTCCGCCGGCTGCTCGAGCAGCTCGCGCTCGATCCGCTGCAGGCCGGCTACATGGGCGACGATCTGCCGGACCTGCCCGTGCTGCGTCGATGCGGCCTCGCATGCGCACCGAAGGAAGCCGTAGAGCCGGTGCGCCGGCATGCCCACTACGTCACCCACGCAAGCGCCGGCGCGGGTGCTGCACGCGAAGTCTGTGAGTTCGTGCTTCAAGCGCAAGGCCGGCTGGAAAGCACGCTTGCCGCCTACCTGTCATGAAGTTCTCGACCAGCCGTCTCTTCCCGCTCGCGCTGATGCTTGCGCTTGCGCTGCTCACCTTCTGGCTCGAGCGCACGGTGCGAGAGGAACAACCACATCCGTCGTTGCGCCGCCACGACCCGGACTATCTGGTCGAGCAATTCGTGCTGACGAAGTACAACGCCGCAGGCATTTTGGAATCTACGCTGACGGCGGCGAAGATGGTACATTACCCCGACGACGACTCGACCGAACTGGTCGCGCCGCGGGTGGTCCAAGCCAAGCCGAACGAGCCGCGTATGACGCTTAGCGCGGACCGCGGCACCCTCTCCAACAACGGAGAGGAGATCTTCCTGTTCGGCAATGCGCTGCTGGTGCGCGAAGCGAGCGCCGGAAAACCGGAAGCGCGCGTGCAGTCGAGTTTTCTGCACGTCGTCGGAGCCCGCTCGCTGGTGCGCACCGATCGCGAAGTGATGGTCTCGGAGCCTGGGAGGGCGCTGTCGGGACGCGGAATGGAGTATCACAACGAAACTTGGCAGTTTTTCTTGCGCGACCAGGTGCGCGGCCGGTTTGAGCCACGCCGCAAGTCGTCCGCTCGCAAGTGAGCCACCTGCCGCCGCGAGCCGGGTGGGGAGCGATGCCTGCGATCGCTTCGCTGTTCCTCGCATGCCTGGCGTCGCCGGCTGTTGCGGAACGCGCCGATCGCGACAAGCCGACGCAGCTGGAAGCCAACCGCATGAGCGCGGACGACGCCCGCCGCGTGAGCATCTTCGAAGGCAACGTGGTGCTGACGAAGGGAACGATCACGCTGCGGGGCGATCGAATCGTGGTGCGGGTGGACGCCGAGGGCTACCAGCACGCGACCGTGACCGGCAACCCGGTGCGCTTCAAGCAGCGGGGCGATGCCACCGCAGGACGCCCGGCAATATGGACCGAAGCCGAAGCACAGCGACTGGAGATCGACGAGAAGAACGAGCGCATCGAGCTCTTCGAGCGTGCGCGGGTGATCCGCGACCAGGACGAAGTGCGCGGCGAGTACATGCTGCTCGACCAGCGCTCCGATTTCCTCTCGGTGAGTGCCGGCAAGGGAACGCAACCGCCTGCGGCGGACGCGCGCGTGCGCGCCGTCATCCAACCCAAAGCGCCATCGTCGAGCGGTACCGAAAAGCCGCCGGCCCGATGAGCGTATTGCGCATCGAGAACCTGCGCAAGCGGTACAAGTCGCGCACCGTCGTGCAGGACGTATCGCTCGACGTCGCCAGCGGCGAAGTGGTCGGCCTGCTCGGGCCGAACGGCGCCGGCAAGACGACCTGCTTCTACATGATCGTCGGCCTCGTCTCCGCCGACGCCGGCAGCATCCACCTCGACGGGCGGGAACTGACCCATTTGCCGGTGCATCGCCGCGCCCGGCTCGGCATTTCCTACCTGCCGCAGGAGAACTCGGTCTTTCGCAAGCTCACGGTCGAGGAAAACGTGCGGGCGGTGCTCGAGCTGCAGGGTCTGGAGCAGGAGCGCATCGAGCCGCGCCTCGTCGAGCTGCTTACCGAGCTGAACATCGTGCACCTGCGCAAGCACACCGCATTGTCGCTTTCCGGCGGCGAGCGCAGGCGGCTGGAGATTGCCCGCGCGCTCGGCACCAAGCCGGTGTTCATCCTGCTGGACGAGCCGTTCGCCGGAGTCGACCCGATCGCGGTGCTCGATATCCAGCGCATCATCCGATTCCTGAAGGAGCGCGGCATCGGCGTGCTGATCACCGACCACAACGTTCGCGAGACGCTCGGCATCTGCGATCACGCATACATCATCAATGAAGGAGCCGTGCTTGCCGCCGGAAGGCCGGAGGAAATCGTCTATAATGAAAGCGTGCGCCGAGTGTATCTCGGTGAGAACTTCCGCCTGTAACCGCGCCGGCGCGCGGCTAGTGCTCTGCACCCCTTGATGAAGCCCGCCCTGCAGCTCCGGCTCTCGCAACACCTGACGCTGACGCCGCAGTTGCAGCAGTCGATCCGGCTGCTGCAGCTCTCGACGGTCGAGCTGAACCAGGAGATCGAGCAGGCGCTCGCAGAAAATCCGATCCTCGAGCGCGAGGAAGGCGATGCCGTCGATCTGACGGCGCCCTCGCGCACGCTCTCCGGCTCCTCGGGGCCGGAGGAAGTGCCGCTGCCCGAGCGCGCCGATGACCTAACGCCCGAATACACTTCCGGCTGGCAGGGCGGCGATGACGACTCCGATAACGACCGCGGGTTTTCGGCGCAGGACACGCCGACGCTGCGCGACCACCTGAACGGCCAGCTCTCGCTTCTCAATCTCGATCAGCGCGATCGCACGCTCGTGTCGCTGCTGATCGACACGCTGGACGAGGACGGCTATCTCACGCAGAGCCTGGAGGAGGTCGCCGCGCTGATTCCTCCCGAGGTGATGGCCGGGCTCGACGAGCTGGCGATTGCACTGCGCCACCTGCAGAACCTAGAGCCGCTCGGGGTCGGCGCCCGCAGCCCGAGCGAGTGCCTGGCGCTGCAGCTCCGCGCCAAGCACCTGGACGATCCTAGCGGGCGGCTCGCCCTGCATATCGTCGAGCACCATCTCGACCTGCTTGCCGCGCGCGACTATGCGCGCCTGAAGGCGCTCACCGGCGGCAGCGAAGAGGAACTGCGCGGGGCGCAGCTCCTCATCCAGGGACTCAATCCGCGTCCGGGCGCGGCGCATGCAAGGCTGGAAGCGCGCTACGTGGTCCCGGACGTGATCGTGCGCAAGGTGCGTGGTGCCTGGCGGGCGAGCCTCAATCCGGAAGCGATGCCGAAGCTGCGCATCAACCGGCTGTATGCGGAGCTTGCCTCCGGCCGCTCCAACGGCGGCGCCGGGCTTGCATCGAAGCTGCAGGAGGCGCGCTGGCTGATCAAGAACGTGCGCCAGCGCTTCGACACGATCCTGCGCGTCGCGCAGGCAATCGCCGACCGGCAGCGCCATTTCCTCGACCACGGCGAGGTGGCGATGCGCCCGATGGTGCTGCGCGAGATCGCCGACATGCTCGGGCTGCACGAGAGCACCATCTCGCGCGTGACGACCCAGAAGTACATGGCAACGCCGCGCGGAACGTTCGAGCTGAAGTATTTCTTCGGCAGTCACGTCGCCACCGAAACCGGCGGCGCCGCCTCAGCCACCGCGATCCGCGCGCTCATCCGCCAATTGGTCGCCGCCGAGGACGCGCGCGCGCCGCTCTCGGACGCGCAGCTCTCGCGCATTCTCGGCAAGCAGGGCATCGTCGTCGCCCGGCGCACGGTCGCGAAGTACCGCGAGTCCCTGCTGATTCCCCCCGTTCGACAGCGCAAGGCGCTCTAGCCGCGCATTGCTTTCATGTCCACGCAGTCCACAAAGGAGCGTAGGAATGAACCTGAACGTCAGCGGCCATCAGCTCGAAATCACCCCGGCGATCCGCGACTACGTGAGCTCGAAGCTTGGACGCGTCACGCGTCATTTCGACCATGTGATCGATGCGCACGTGATCCTTTCCGCGCACAAGCTGCGGCAGAAGGCCGAGGTGACGCTGCGCGTGCGCGGCAAGGACATCCACTGCGAGTGCGAGGATGCCGACCTGTACGCGGCGATCGACCTGCTGGCCGACAAGCTCGATCGACAGGTGCTCAAGTACAAGGACAAGCGCTTCGCCAAGCCGCACGACGCGATCAAGCACAAGACCGACTGACGGGTATAATCCGCGCCCTTTCCTGGGCAGACCGCGCTCGATGAATCTCATCGCCAAGCTCCTGCCGCCAGGCAACGTGATGGTCGACCTGGCGGTCTCGAGCAAGAAGCGCCTCTTCGAGCAGATCGGGCTGCTGTTCGAGAACAACCATGGCCTCGCGCGCAATCTGGTGTTCGACAGCCTCTTCGATCGCGAGCGGCTAGGCTCCACGGGCCTCGGCCAGGGCGTTGCGATTCCGCACGGACGGATCAAGGGTCTCAAGGAAGCGCTGGGCGCGATCGCGCGCCTTGCGCAGCCCATCGCCTTCGACGGCCCGGATGGCAAGCCGGTGAGTCTCGTCTTCGTGCTGCTGGTTCCCGAGCAGGCGACCGAAAAGCACCTGCAGATCCTCTCTGAGCTCGCGCAACTCTTCAGCGATCGCACGCTGCGCGAGGCAATGATTGCTGCGCCGGACGCCGGCGCGCTGCACCAATTGATCGCAGCCTGGCAGCCGGATGCGGCAGGTCAACGTCAAGCGGTTGTATGAGGACAACCGCGGGGCGCTCGCGCTGGAGTGGGTGGCCGCGCGCGAAAGCGGCGCCGACATTCGCCGCGAGGCGGCCGCTTCTGCCGCGTTGATTGGTCACCTCAACCTCAGCCATCCGAACAGCATCCAGATCATCGGCGCCTACGAGGCGAAGCTCGCCGCGCGGCATGACCCGGCGCGGCGCGCCGACCTGGCCCAGCGGCTAATCGGCGCCCGGCCTTCGCTGGTCGTATTCGCCGACGGCGTACCGCCGTTCCCGGAACTGCTCGCCGAGGCCGAAGCCGCCAACACCGCGGTATTCGCAAGCGGGATGCCAGCGGCGCGCGTCATCGAAAAGCTCTCGCGCTATCTCGCCAAGGCGCTTGCCGACTCCACCGAGCGCCACGGCGTGCTGATGGACGTGCTCGGGCTCGGCGTGCTGATCACCGGCGATTCCGGCGTCGGCAAGAGCGAATTGGGCCTTGAGCTGATCAGTCGCGGGCACGGCCTGGTGGCGGACGACGTGGTCGAGATCTCGCGCATCGCGGCCAGTACGCTCGAGGGGCGCTGCCCCGCGCTGCTGCGCGACTACCTCGAGGTGCGCGGTCTGGGGTTACTGAACATCCGCACGATTTTCGGCGAGACCGCGGTGCGGCCGAAGATGAAGCTCAAGCTCATCGCTCACCTGGAAAAGCCGGGCGCGGCGATGCGCGAGGCGCGCGAGCGGCTGCCGCTCGCCGAGCTTTCGGAAGACATCCTCGGCGTGACCGTGCGCAAGGTGGTGATCCCGGTGGCCGAGGGCCGTAATCTTGCGGTGCTGGTCGAGGCCGCGGTACGCAACTACATCCTGCAGCTGCGCGGCGTCGACACCACCGCCGAGTTCGTGCGGCGCCAGAGGCGCGAGATCGAGAACGGCGCCGGGCCCAAGGAGAGCGGCGGCAGCGGCCGCTAGGCATGCAGCTCGTCCTGGTGAGCGGGCTTTCCGGCTCGGGCAAGAGCATTGCGCTCGACGTGCTGGAGGATGCCGGGTTCTATTGCATCGACAACCTGCCGGCGCTGCTGCTGGATGACGTGCTCGGCTTCGTCTCGGGCGCAGGACATGACCGCATCGCCGTCAGCGTGGATGCGCGCAGCGCCGCGCTTGCTTCGCTCACCGAGCGCGTAGAGGCGATCCGCGCACGCGGGATCGATTGCCGCGTGATCTTCCTCGAAGCTTCGCCCGAGACGCTGCTGCGCCGCTATTCGGAAACCCGCCGCCGCCATCCGCTCGGCGGCGCCGGGCTGACGCTCGCCGAGGCCATCCGTCACGAGCGCAGCGTGCTGGCGGAGATCGCCGCAATCCCGTCGGCACATCGCATCGACACGAGCGACGTGCGCCCGCGTGCGCTGCGCAATTGGATCCGCGACCTGCTCGGATTGAGCGGCACTGGGCTGACGATCCTGTTCGAGTCGTTCGGCTACAAGGAAGGCATTCCGCTCGATGCAGACTGGGTGATCGATGCGCGCATGCTGCCGAACCCGCATTACGAGCCGGAATTGCGGCCGTTTACCGGCCGTCATCCGGCCGTCATCGGTTTTCTCGACGCGCAGGAATCGGTGCAGCGACTGATCGAGGACGTGCGCGGGTTGCTCGGGCGCTGGCTGCCGGAGGTGGCCCGCGACAGCCGCAGCTACCTCGCGGTGGCCATCGGCTGCACCGGCGGCCGGCACCGCTCGGTGTACCTCGCCGAGCGGCTGGCGCAGAGCTTCGCCAGTGAGTGGCGCGTGCTGGTACGCCATCGCGCGCTCAGCGAGGAAGAGCCGTGACCCGCGAGTTGCCCGAACGCATCGCGGTATTTCCGCTGCACACGGTGCTTTTTCCCGGCGGCCAGTTGCCATTGCGCGTTTTCGAGCAGCGCTACGTGCGGATGACCACCGCCTGCATGCGCAGCGACGCCCCCTTCGGCGTCTGCCTGATTCGCGAAGGCGCGGAGGTGGGTGCGCCGGCCGTGCCGCACCTCGTCGGCTGCCTCGCGCGGATCGTCCAGTGGGACATGCCGCAGCTCGGCATGTTGAACCTCGTCGTGCGCGGCGAACGGCGCTTTCGGGCGCTCGACCGGCAGGTGGAGGCCGACGGACTGGCGCAGTGCCGCTTCGAGCTGCTCCCGGCGGAAGACGGCGAGCCGCTCTCCGAGGAGCATGCCGTGTACGCGCGGCTGCTGCGCTCGATCGTCGAGGAAGGCGCGGGCGCCCAGGTGCCGCAACCGTTCCATTACGAATCGTCGGCCTGGGTGAGTGGGCGGCTGCTCGAACTATTGCCGCTGCCCCTTGCCTTCAAGCAGCAGTTGCTCGAGATGGACGCGAGCAGCGCGCGTCTGGAAGCGTTGCACCAGTTCCTGCGCTCGCACCGGCTGGCGCCGGGCGGCGAGGACCGATGAAGATTGTTTCCAGCAACTTTCTCGCGGGCGCGGGTAGAGCGGCGCTCTGGGCAGTATCGAGTCGAAACCACCGCCACCCTCGCTTGCCCACAGTCGAAGGCTTGTCGGTGACCTGACACAGAATCGGCTGAACGCACAGGCGCAGGTGCGTGAAGCCGTGCTCGAACGGCGCCAGCCTGGTTTGCTTTGCGACGCTGCACCCGAGCCTCCCCGCGTCGCCTGCAACCTTGCCCGAATCCGCTTCCGGAAACGTCCAAAGCCCGCCCCAGATGCCACGCGGCGGGCGGCGTTCTAGCAGAACCCGGCCGCGGTGCACGAGGACCATCCACGTGCAGTTCCTGACGGGCAGCGCGGATCCTCTGCGCTTAGTCTTGGCAATCACGCCTTTGCGGTGGGCTCGGCACTCTCCCGACACTGGGCATTGCGCACAGGCGGGACCGGCCGGCGTGCAAACCATGGCGCCCAGGTCCATGAGTCCCTGGGTGTATGCGGCCGCCGATCTACCGGGCACCAGATCTTCGGCGAGCCGCCACAGCGCCTTCTCGTCACGGACTCCGAAGCAGCGCTCGAGCACGCGCCTCGCGTTCGCATCCAGCATCGGCGCGGGCTTTCCGAACGCCAGCGCCGCGATTGCCCCGGCGGTCGAGCGGCCGATGCCCGGCAGCGCATCGAGTGCTTCGATCCGCTCCGGCAGCCGCCCTCCGTGCTCCTTCATGATCTGCCGCGCCGCTGCGTGCAGATTCCGCGCACGTGCGTAATACCCCAGCCCGCTCCAGAGCCGCAGTACCTCTCCCACCGGAGCGCGCGCAAGTGAGGCAGGGTTTGGAAAGCGTCCGAGGAAGCGTTCGAAGTACGGGATGACCGTCTCGACGCGCGTCTGCTGCAGCATGATTTCGGAGAGCCAGACGCGGTACGGATCGCGGGCCTGCCACGGCAGGTCGTGCCGCCCGTGCCGGCGCTGCCAGCGCACCACCCGGGCCGCGAACGAATGCATGCGCCATTGTATGATTCCCGCCCCACTGCGATCCCATGCTCGCCTTTGTCCTGCGCCGCGTAGCGCAAGCAATCCTCGTCATGCTGACGGTGGGCTTCATCGCGTTCTCGATGTTCCGCTTTGTCGGCGATCCCGTGCTCTTCATGCTCGGACAGGACGCGAGGCCGGAAGACCGTGAACGCATCACGAAGCTCCTCGGGCTTGATCAGCCGTTCTATGTCCAGTACGCGAAGTTCGTCGGCCGCGCCCTGCAGGGCGATTTCGGCCTTTCGCTGCGCCAAGGACAGCCGGTATCGAAGCTCTTCGTCGAGCGGCTGCCCGCCACGCTCGAGCTGTCGTTGGTGGCGGCAACGCTCGCGCTGGTCGCCGGGCTGGCGATGGGCGTCTATACCGCGCTGCGACGAAATACCTGGCTCTCCCAGTTCCTGCTCGCGGTGTCGCTGATCGGTGTTTCGCTGCCCACCTTCCTGATCGGCATTCTGCTGATCCTGATCTTCGCGGTGCTGCTGGGCTGGCTGCCGTCGTTCGGCCGCGGCGACACCGTCGCACTCGGCTGGTGGAGCACCGGCTTTCTGACGTGGAGCGGGATAAAGGCGTTGATCCTTCCTTCGATCACGCTCGGCCTTTTCCAGATGACGCTGATCCAGCGCCTGGTGCGCTCCGAGATGCTCGAAGTGCTGCGCACCGACTACATCAAGTTCGCCCGCGCCCGCGGCCTCACCGACCGCGCAGTGCATTTCGGCCACGCGCTGAAGAACACGCTGGTCCCGGTGATCACGATCACCGGATTGCAACTGGGCGCGATCATCGCGTTCGCGATCATCACCGAGACGGTGTTCCAGTGGCCCGGCATGGGGCTTCTTTTCATCCAGGCGGTCGGCTTCGCCGACGTGCCGGTGATGGCGGCGTACCTGTGCCTGATCGCGCTTTTCTTCGTCGTCATCAACCTGGTGGTCGACCTGCTCTATTACGCGGTCGATCCGCGGCTGCGAATCGAGCGCAGCGCGGTCGCGCACTAGACCCCGGCCGGGGCGTTTCCTGCATAATCGCGGCTCATTTCAAGGAGGGAGTAGCTCATGAAACTCGCAACCCCGCTCGCGGCGGCGCTGATCGCCCTTGCGGCCGCCCCCGCCCAGGCGGTCACGCTCAAATGGGCGGCGCAGAACGACATCCTGACGCTCGATCCGCACTCGCAGAACCATGCGACGACGATCTCGCTGCTGCAGCACGCCTACGAACCGCTCGTGCGCTATGACAAGAAGTTCCAGGTCGAGCCGGCGCTCGCCGCGAGCTGGCAGCAGGTGAGCCCCACGCAATGGCGCTTCAACCTGCGCAAGAACGTCAAGTTCCATGATGGCTCGCCGTTCACGGCTGACGATGTCGTGTTCTCGTTCGCACGCATCAAGCAGCCGCAGGGAACGATGCAGCCCTACGTGGCGGGCGTGAACGAAGTAAAGAAGATCGACGATTTCACGGTCGATTTCATCCTCGCCGGGCCGAACCCGGTGTTCCTGCGCAACCTCACGATCTTTCACATCATGAGCAAGACGTGGGCGGAAAAAACCAAGTCGCAGAACGTGCAGAACTACAAGGACAAGGAGGAAACCTTCGCCTCCCGCAACGCGAACGGCACCGGCGCCTACATGATCAAGGGCTGGGAGCCGGACAAGCGCATCTTGATGGTCGCGAATCAAGGCTGGTGGGACAAGCGCGAAGGGAACGTCACCGAAGTGATCTACACGCCGATCAAGGCCGATGCCACGCGCGTGGCGGCGCTCCTTTCCGGCGACGTCGACCTGGTGACCGACCTGCCGACGCAGGACGTCAACCGGCTTCGCCAGGACGGCAAGCTGAAGGTGCTCGATGGTGCCGAGAACCGCACGATTTTCATCGCGATGGACGTCGGCAGTGCCGAGCTCAAGTACGCGAGCGTCAAGGGCAAGAACCCGTTCCAGGACGTGCGCGTGCGCCGCGCGCTCAACATGGCGGTGGACCGCGAGTCGATCCGCCGCGTGACGATGCGCGGGCTGTCGATCCCGGCCGGGCTGATGATCGCGCCGAACGTGCACGGCTACGAGAAGGACATCGACCGCGTGCCGCCGTTCGACGCCGACGGGGCGAAGAAGCTGCTCGCGGAGGCTGGCTATCCGAACGGGTTCGAGTTCACGCTCAACTGCCCGAACAACCGCTACGTGAACGACGAAGAAATCTGCCAGGCGCTGGTAGCGATGTGGGCGCGCATCGGGCTCAAGGCGCGCCTCGCCGCCGAGCCGATGTCGACCTTCATCGCCAAGGTGCAGAACTTCGACACCAGCGCCTACATGCTCGGCTGGGGCGTGGCGACCTTCGACGCGCTCTACATGCTGCAGGCACTTTCGCGCACGCGCACGTCGGGCGCGGACGGCAGCTTCAACTTCTCGCGCATCAGCGACCCGAAGCTCGACCAGGTGATCGACGCGATCAAGGTCGAGATGGATGCGAAGAAGCGCGACGGATTGCTGCGCGAAGCGCTGACGATCGTGCGCGACCAGCACTACTTCGTGCCGCTGCACTACCAGCTGCGGCCTTGGGCGATGAAGAAGAACGTCTCCACGGTGTACCGGGCGAACGACGCGCCGGAATCGCGCTTCGCGCGCGTCGACTAGAGCGCACCGGGCGGTTCGCAGCGTGGTCGCCTGGCTTCGCCGTGCCTGGGGCCACGACCTCGCCTGGAGCTTCCGGCGCTCGCCGGTCACCATCGTTGCGGCAGCGCTCGCGCTCGTTTGCGTGGGCGGAGCGCTTGCCGCGCCATGGGTTGCGCCGCATAACCCGTTCGACCTCGCGCGCCTGTCGCTGAACGACGCATTTGCGCCACCGGCGTGGATGCAGGGCGGCCAGGCGAAATTCCCGCTCGGCACCGACGACCAGGGGCGGGATGTCCTTTCGACCATCCTCTACGGCGCGCGCCTCTCTCTCGGGGTGAGCTTGGCGTCGGTGCTCTTTGCCGCCGTGCTGGGCGTCTCGCTTGGCCTCGCCTCGGGGTACGCGGGCGGGCGCCTGGACGCCTTCATCATGCGCGTCGCCGACGTGCAGCTTTCGTTTCCGGCGATCCTGATCGCCTTGCTGATCGACGGCATTGCGCGCGCCGCGCTGCCTCAGGAAACGCACGAAACCGCCGCGATTCCCGTCCTCATCGTCTCGATCGGGCTGTCCGGATGGGTGCAGTACGCGCGCACCGTGCGCGGCTCGACGTTCGTCGAGAAGAACAAGGAATATGTCCAGGCGGCCCGCGTGATCGGCCGCCATCCGCTCGCCATCATGCTGCGGCACGTGCTGCCGAACGTCACCGGGCCGGTGCTGGTGATCGGCACGATCCACATCGCGACGGCCATCATCACCGAGGCAACACTTTCCTTCCTCGGCGTCGGCGTGCCACCCACGCAGCCCTCGCTCGGCACGCTGATCCGCATCGGCAACGACTTTCTGTTTTCCGGCGAATGGTGGATCACCGTGTTTCCGGGCATCGCGCTGGTGGTGCTGGTGCTCTCGGTGAACCTGCTCGGCGACTGGCTGCGCGACGCGCTCAACCCGAAGCTTCGCTAGAAGATGAGCGAGCCGCTGCTCGAGGTGCGGGGTCTGCGCGTCGAATTTCCGACGCGGCGCGGAACGCTGGTGGCGGTGGATCGCGTCTCTTTCGCGATCGAACCGGGGGAGATTCTCGGCGTGGTCGGCGAATCCGGTGCCGGAAAGTCGCTCACCGGAATGGCGATCATCGGCCTGCTCGAGCCGCCCGGGCGAATCGCCGACGGCGAGATCCGCCTCGAAGGCCGGCGCATCGACAATCTGGCCTACGAGGAGCTGAGGCGCATCCGCGGCCGCAGGATCGGCGCGATCTTCCAGGACCCGCTCACGTCGCTCAACCCGCTGTACACGATCGGCCGCCAGCTCGAAGAGACGATCCTCACGCACCTGCAGGTGAGCCAGCGCGAAGCGCGCGAGCGCGCGCTCGAGCTGCTGCGCGAAGTCGGCATTCCGGGACCGGAGCGGAGGATCGAGCACTACCCGCACCAGTTCTCCGGCGGCATGCGCCAGCGGGTCGTGATTGCGCTCGCGCTTGCGGCCAAGCCGCGACTCATCATCGCCGACGAGCCGACGACGGCGCTCGACGTCTCGATCCAGGCGCAGATCATCAAGCTGCTCAAGCACCTCGCGCGTCAGCACGGCACTGCAGTGATGCTGATCACGCACGATATGGGCGTCATTGCCGAAACCGCCGACCGCGTCGCGGTAATGTACGCTGGGCGCATCGCCGAGATCGGCCCGGTGCGAGAGGTGATCCATGCGCCGCGCCATCCGTACACGATCGGCCTGATGGGCTCGATTCCAAAGGTGGGTCCGGGCAGCGGCAAGCGGCACACGCGCTTGGCGCAGATCGAAGGCTCGATGCCGCGCCTGAACGCGATTCCGCGGGGCTGCGCGTTTCATCCGCGCTGCGTGAAATCGTTCGAACGCTGCCTCGCCGAGCGGCCGGAGATGCTGCCGGCCGGCGCGACGCAAGCCGCATGCTGGCTCTATGCAGCCCGCTGAGCGAATCAAGGTGAGCGACGAAAGGCCGCTCATCGAGCTGCGCGACGTCGGGCGCGATTTCGACGTCTCGCGGCCCTGGCTCAACCGCGTAATCGAGGGCGAGCCGCGGCTTTTCCTTCGCGCCGTGGATGGATTTTCTGCCGCGATCCGGCGCGGCGAGACGTTCGCGCTGGTCGGCGAGTCCGGCTGCGGAAAATCCACGGTGGCGCGCCTGATCGTCGGCCTGTACCAGCCCTCGCGGGGCGAAATCCGCTTCGACGGCACCGATCTCACCGGCGCCGAGTCGGCGCAGATCCGCCGCCGCATGCAGATGATTTTCCAGGACCCGTACGCGAGCCTGAACCCGCGCTGGCGCGTGCGCGACATCATCGCCGAGCCGGTGCGCGTGCTGCGCACGGTGGAAGGGGGAGCGGCGATCGATGCGCGCGTCACGCAGATGCTGGAGCAGGTGCGCCTTTCCGCGGAAGACGGAGACAAATACCCGCACGAGTTCTCCGGCGGCCAACGGCAGCGGATCTCGATCGCACGCGCGCTTTCTGCCAGCCCCGAGTTCCTCGTCTGCGACGAGCCGACTTCGGCGCTCGACGTCTCGGTGCAGGCGCAGATCCTCAACCTGATGACCGACCTGCAGCAGCAGCTCGGCCTCACCTACCTCTTCATCTCGCACAACCTGGCGGTGGTTTCGCACATCGCCGATCGCGTCGGCGTGATGTACCTCGGGCGGCTGGTCGAACTGGCGGACGCGGACGAGCTATTCGCGCGGCCGCTCCATCCCTACACGCGCATGCTGCTCGATGCGATTCCCGATCTGCAGATGAGCGGCAAGGCGAGGACGCCGGTGGCGGGCGAAGTGCCGAACCCGCTCGATCCGCCCAAGGGATGCGCCTTTCATCCGCGCTGCCCGCATGCGAATGACCGCTGCCGCGTAGAACGTCCGCTAGCCATTTCGCGCGGCACGTCGGTAGTCATGTGCCACGCAGTCGAAGAAGGACGCATTCCGGTCTAGCGCCCGAAGAGCCCCTTCAGCTTGTCCTTGACGGCATCGGTTGCTCCTGCCGCAGCACCTCCCGCGCTGCCGGCAGCGCCCAGCGCGGCGCCGCCAACGGTGCCGAGCGCGCGTCCGAGGCCCGCGCCGGACTTGGCGATCAGCTCGGCGTAATCGACCGTGATGTCCGGCTTGTCGAGCGGCCCGGTGATCCGCACCGGAATGGTCACGCCCGCGAGATTGGAAAGGTCGCGGCCGCCCTGCCCCTTGGAAGTTGCGACGAGCGCCGCCTTGGCGCCATAGTTGATCGTCGAATTGCCGATATCGACGTCGCCCGCGCCGCCGAGGCGAAAGAGCGGCGCCTTGCCCTGCAGGTCGCTGTTGTGGGCGACACCGTTCTTGATCGCGAAGCTCGCGGTGATCTCCGAAAAGTCGGTGCGCTTGGAGGGATCATTTCCCTTGGCCGATTTCTGGCCGAGCACCGAGCGCACGTCCTGGATCGCTTCGCCGATGTTGATTCCCTTCACCGCGCCGTCGCGCAGCTCCACGCG